>CAXBAL010000005.1:0-24077 GCA_963973475.1 uncultured Micavibrio sp. | reverse complement strand
GCCAGCCAGCAAACCAAGGGCTAAAACAAGTGCGCCGCCAAGCATAACGGGACGGTCGGGCAGATGCTCCAGTATTTTGGGCAGTGTGAACGCCGCCAGCATGGAACCGCCGCCATAGGCCGCAAAAGCCAGCGCCACATCCTGCTCATTCAACCCAAACCCGCCGCGCACAATCACAACCGTATTGACGATCCCCATGGCTCCTGCCGCAGATACGGCCAGAGAAAGCGCAAGCAGCCCTCTCAGACGCGGCGTGGACAGATAGGCGCGTGTGCCGAAGCTGATTTTCTCCCAAACGGAGATAATCCTGGCCTCTGTGACCTTTTTCTTTTTGGGTAAGGTTGCGGTAACAACCAGCACCGCCGAAATCAGGAAGGCCACGGCGTTGGACGCAAACAGCGCATCAAAGCTCAAAAATAATAAAGCCAGCGCCGCCAGCATAGGACTGACCAGAGATTCCAGATCATAGGCCAGCCGCGAAAGCGACAAGGCTTTGGTGTAGGTTTTTTCATCGGGAATAATATCCGGTATGGTCGCCTGAAACATCGGCGTGAATCCGGCAGAGCAGGATTGCATCAAAAAGATAATCAAATAAATTTGCCAGACTTCACTGACAAACGGCAGGCACAATACAAAGCCAGCGCGGATAAGATCAAGCGTGACCAAAACCCTCTTTCGTGGCAGAGCCGCAGCCAGCCCGCCGACAATCGGCGCAATGGTCACATAGGCGATCATTTTGAGCGCCAGGGCTGTGCCGAGAACGGTTCCGGCCTTATCACCCGCCAGATCATAGGTCAGCAATGCCAGAGCCACAGTCGTCAATCCTGTCCCCAGCAACGCAATAATCTGCGCCGAGAACAAATGTCTGTAGGCTGAATTTTTGAGTGGCTCTAGCATTTCACTGTACCTTTATTAATGGGCGTGGCCGTGACCGCCTGTTGGGTCACCACCTGAGAGTGTTAAAAGCAATATGATGATTGCGACGATAATAACACCTGCGCCTATAAGCATATTCTTTTTATTCATCATTTTCTCCTTTCTAAAAACGCTTGATGGATGAGTATTCACCATTGGTTTTAATGGTGACAGTTAAAGGCTCTTTCGTGCGGTTGCGCCAGAACCAGCCGTGAGAACCATCAAATTCCGCAACCAGAGTGCCTTCGCGTTTCTGGTCAGAGCCTTTGTAGTAGTTGTGGTAGTTGATCTTCAACGCCTTGCTATCTCCATGAACGTCAAAATTGGCTTTGCCGCCATTGGTTTGCCAAGCGTAATCCACCTTTGCGCCCTTATTCATGGCGACCTTGATTTCAGTGCCTTCATCGGGCGCGAGGGTTACGCTCATTTCATGGCTTTGTGTGGCAATCGCCTCTTGGACGACTTCTGGCTCTGGTTCACTTTCAACAACAGCAATGACTTGCGTATCTTTGGCAGCGTCTGCCGCCGCTTCTTCTGCCAGCGAGGTTTTAATCTCACCCATGCGTTTCAGGCCGATGGCGTTGCCGATGCCTGTCGGGTCTATGCCGTATTCGGAAGGCATGACGACCGTGACTAGCAAGATGCCAGCCGTAATAGCCGCAATGATCGTTGATTTGATAAGTTTTGCCGTGGATGGCACTTCTGTATCGGTTGGTATGTTTGAGTTGTACATGATTTTAGTTTCCTTTTATTGATAGGTTGAATTTATTGAACGATGTAGCCTGTGATCTGATAGAACATGAGCAGGAAGCCCAGCATCATCATAAAGGCATTGGCTTTATAGGCGTGGTGCAGAAAATTTCCTGCTTTGCGCCAATAACTAATGGCAATCAGGATCACCACCAGAGCCAGAATTTGCCCAAGTTCCACACCGATATTGAAGAAGATCAAATTCGGCACCAAACCATCAGGCGATAATTCATAGTCCAGAATTTTAGTCGCCAGACCAAAGCCGTGCATCAGGCCAAACAGGAATGTTGCAACCTTGGTATTGGGCTGAAACCCGAACCAGCGTTGATACGCCCCCATATTGTCCAGCGCCTTATAGACCACCGAAAAGCCGATAATGGCATCAATGATATAGGCGCTAATGCTAATCTCCATCAGCACGCCGGAAAGCAGTGTAATCACATGACCAACAGCAAAGAGGGTCACATAGATCGTTACGTCTTTCAGGCGGTAGAGAAAGAAGATCACGCCAAGCAGGAATAACAGGTGATCGTAGCCCGTCATCATGTGCTTTGCGCCCAGATAGATAAACGGGATGGGGTGAACGCCCGTTGTTTCCTGAATATAGCCTTTGTCGCCCACGGTTACGCCGTGAGCAAAAGCATCGGGGATAATCCCGAACAGTCCGATCAGCATCAAAGCCAAACCGATACAGGCGTAAAGGCGGTCTTGTGCTGTCCTAAATTGTAAAAAGTTCATAGGTAAGTTTCTCCATTTTTGAAGAGTTGTATTCAAAATTAAAATGGAGGCATGAAAAGCCTCGGATGTTAGGGACGACCTAAATCCGTAAGCGTAGCGTTGAGAGGTAGAGGGGTGTTTTGTCCGGTCTTGGCCTTCGCGTATCTGGCGGGGCGCGGCTCTGGATAGAAGCCAGTTCATATCGCTGTATCGGATTGACAACAGCAGCGAGAGGATAATCAATGTCGTGCGTATCTGGCGCGGGGGCTTTCAGAACGCTCTGTTCGGGGCTTTGCAGATCAACGTGCAGGTAATCACTGAAATATGTGACCACATCAAAATGAACGGGGTGATGAACGCTTTGTTGTGTATGGCCGTTATGATTTTGATCGTGTATATGCGCATGATCGGCGCTAACGCCATGATGCGATTCCTGCTGAACATGTAACGCCTGCAATGCGCCATGCGGCATCCACGGCACAAAGGCCGGGAAAGCTAAAAGCAAAATGAATGATAGCGCGACCAGATTTTTCATCACCTACCAATGTACAAAACTTTAAGGATTTAGCAAGAGCACGATACGTTTCTTATAACGGCCAAAAGGGAATGCAGACCATTGCTGTTGCTACATTCCCTTGAATTGGGCGATGTCATAAAAAATCTAGTTATTATAACGTTCGCTCTTTTCATGTGCCGCTTTGTTATCCGTAGTCTTTTTGGACTTGGCTTCATGAGATTTTTTATGCTGTGCCTTCTCACTTTGCACGACATATTGTGCCACGCCTTCCGGATTATTGCCCGGAATCGTCTGCGGATTTCCACCCGCATAAGCAACATTGGCAAGCGCCACCGTGCCGATAGCAAGAACAGCTGTATGTAGAACATGTCTGGTCATTTTTAGAACTCCTTTTCATCTGTAATGAACAAAAACAACGTACATATATTCTACGGTTCGGTGCGGCTTACCCCTCAGATTTTTTCTTTTGTAGAAAATTGAGATATCTGGGTTTATCTGATAAAGATGAAACTCAATCAAAATCATGGAAGATCGTATGGTTGATGAACTCAAACCTATTGAAAAAAGCTGGTTTACTGATCGTATACGCCTTGGAGAGCGTTACTTAAGAGATTGTATTGATAAGATTGCCAATAAAAACGCTTACACCAAAAATAAAATCAAGAAACGGCAGGAAAAAGATGAGCCGGAAGACGGTAACCCTTCGCCCTATGAAGGCCTGAGTATTTCAAAAGAAAAACCACATTCTCTCGATGAAGAAATTTAGACTTCATCCTTCAGATTTTTTGAGCAAAACATCAATGACCCGGCGCATGGCCTTAAAGCGCTTCTGACCGCTATAGAGTCTGCCATTGATAAAAACAGTCGGCGTGGAGCTTATATTGAGAGTCTCGCGCGCTTTTTGCTGTTCGGCGGCTAGGGCTTCTTTTTGTTCGTCGTTATTGAGACAGCGCTCTATGTCTGCACCGCTCATTCCAGCTGCCTTAAAATAATCTCTGAGATGGCTGCGCGGATCATCGGCCACCGCCCATATATCCTGATTGGCAAATAATGTGTCGATCACAGGCTTGGCTCTTTCGGACGGAAGGCAGGTTAAAAGCAAAGCGCCGTCCAGCGCCGGGGCATTGAGCGGATAATGCCGGAAAACATAACGAACCTGACCGTTGCGTATATATGAAGGTTCAAGCGGTTTGACGGCTTCTGCATGAAAATATTTGCAGCTGCCGCAGGTCAGAGAGGCATATTCAATCATCGTCTCGGGCGCGTCTTCATCCCCGTAAGAAATTTCAAACGGGCGGCTTTGTTCCATAAAGGCTGCGTCAGCAGGCGTGCTGTTTAAAGGCAGGCGCGTCTCTTTCCACACGATAAAGCCTACAATAACCAAAATTCCCGTGCCTATAAGCAAGAGCCATGAATATTCTTCCCACCACGGGGCGGACGGGTGCGTGATTGTCTTTTTATAGCGTGCCCGCCGCTTGCGTCTATTGGCCATCAGCACTCTCCGCTGTCAGCAAAAACGCTTCTATCTCTTGGTCCAGCCAGTTCAGCGGTCCGGAAACCCGCGCGACTTCCTGACCGTTCGTGTTCACAATGATCGTTGCAGGCAGACCGTTAAACCCCAGATCAAAGCCAAGGCTACGCGTGCTGTCCCAATAAAGCGGCAGGACATCGATTCCGGTTTTCTTATAAAAGGCCTGCGCTTTTTCTATCGAGCGATCCATGGACACCGTGACGATTTCAACGCCCTTGTCTTTCAGGCGTTTTTGAAGCGTGTTGAGATCCGGCATTTCCGTGACACACGGTGCGCACCATGTCGCCCAGAGATTAAGAACGACGGTCTTTCCTTTAAAATCGCCTAGGCTCACAGTGCTGTCATTCTCATCCTGAAATGCAATTTCCGGCAAGGTTTGCGGCGATGACATCTCAAAGCCCTCCGGTGCCGCCCATGCTGGAAATGAGAAAACCAGCGCTGCAATAACAAGAAAAGCCTTCATTATTCTGCGCTCTTGGAGTGGTCAGCATGTGAGTAGGATCTCAGGAATAACCGCTCGCCTATAAAAATAAAAGCGATGGCGGCGATAGACACATAAATAACCAGCATGTCGGTTTGGGCTTTAATCATTAGAAATGCGCCTAGCACCACAACATCCATGACAATGGCGGCAATCAATATAAAAGCGTTGGCATTGATTTGCTTGCGCAAATACCGCAGCACGCCCCAATGCACGGCTATATCCATGATGATGTAGAAAATCGCGCCAAGTGATGCGATGCGGCTCAAATCAAAAAACACGGTCAGAAACATCGCCAAGGCAATCGTATAAACCAATGTGTGTTTCTGAACATCACCCGGCATGCCGAAATGGCTATGCGGCACCAGCTTCATATCGGTCAGCATCGCCAGCATCCGCGAGACGGCAAAGGCGCTCGCAATCACGCCGGAAACAGTGGCGATAATGGCCAGCACGACTGTAAACCACAGGCCGAAATCGCCAAAGGCCGGGCGCGCCGCTTCAGCCAGCGCAAAATTCTTCGCTGCGATAATCTCCGGCAGCGTCAAATTTCCAGCCACGGCCATGGCGACCAGAAAATACACAACAACACAAATCACGATAGAAAGAATAATCGCCCGCCCAACATTGCGGTGCGGATCGACAATCTCAGAGCCGCTATTGGTGATGGTGGTAAAGCCTTTATAGGCCAGAATGGCCAGCGCCACGGCGGCCAGAAATCCGCTTGCACCTTGCGGTTCTGCAGGAGCAATCGTGAAGCTTTCCAGAGAAAAGCCGGACAGCCATAAGCCAACCACACCAAAGGCGGCAATCCCGCCGATTTTAAGCACGGACATAATCAATGAAAACATACCGATCATGCGGTTGCCGGAAACATTGATTAAAAACGCAAAGATCAATAGCCCCACGCCCAAAGCCGGAACAAGCCAGCTCTCATCACCAATATCAAAGAGCTGCAAGGTATAGGAGCCAAACGTGCGGGCGACCAGGCTTTCATTGATCACCATCGAGAAATACATCAGCAGCGCCCCGGCTGCCGTGATCGTGCCCCTGCCGTAGGCTTTCTCCAGAAACATTGCAATACCGCCCGCGGACGGGAAAGCGTTCGATAATTTCACATAGGAATAGGCACTAAAAGCGGTCACAACAGCCGCAACCAGAAAGGCCAGGGGAAACCACTGCCCACCCAGCTCGGCAATCTGACCGGTCAGCGCAAAGATCCCTGCGCCAATGATAACAGCTGTCCCCATAGAGACAGCCCCAACCAGACTTAAACTGTTTTCTTTATATTGCGTTGAGTGATCATGCTTCATGCGCCCGCGCTCCTTTTATAATGTCTAGCGCTCTTCAGCCTGAGCTGTGTCCGCCTCTGTTAAAGCCCCGCCGACCAGCTTGTCACAAAGACCGCTTGGCAGTTTGATCCATTCATTTGGATCAGCATCGGCTTTCGCCATGCCTGCACAGCCATGCTTACCGGCTTTGGAAGAACAGTCATTCTTACCGGCTTTAACAACGCCGTAGCATTTTTCCATGTCTTCGCCTTTTTTAGGCTCCAGATGCGCCAACGCACCCGTTGCAGATAATCCCAATATTGCGGCGCCAATAGTGGCAGAGATTGCCAGGTTTTTATTTTTCATGATCATTTCCTTTGAGTTGATTGGGTTGGGCTTGTTTAAATCTTCGGCCTTCCCAGAGGTAGTAGACAACCGGGATGACGATAAGCGTGAGAAGTGTTGTTGTTGTCATGCCTCCAATCATTGGCAGAGCAATACGTCGCATAACATCAGAACCCAAACCTTCCGTAATAAAAATCGGGGCAAGGCCAACCATTGTTGTACACACAGTCATAAGTTTTGGTCGCACACGCAATACAGCTCCATGCATGACAGCATCAAATAAATCATTAAGATTTTTTGGAGGATGCTCACGCACTTGCTGGTCAATATAAAGTAACATCACCACAGCAGTCTCCACCGCTATACCGGCCAATGCAATAAAGCCAACAGCCACTGCTACAGAAAAATTATATCCGGCCAGATACAGTGCCCAAACGCCACCGATCAATCCGAATGGCAGAGAAAGCATAATAATAAGCGTCCTATCGACTCGCCCAAAATGAACCATCAGCAATGTAAAGATAATAAAGATAGCGGCAGGCACGGCGATTTTCATACGCGCAGCGGCCTCTAACATCTGTTCGAACTGCCCCGACCAGATCAGCGCATAGCCAGCAGGCAAATCGACCTTTTCCGCTACAACTTTTTGTGCATCCTTGACGTAGGAGCCAATATCCCGGTCTTCGATATCGACAAACACCCAGCCTGTCAGGCGGGCATTTTCAGACTTGATCATCGGCGGGCCTTCGACAAATTCGATTTTGGCCAATTCACCCAATGGAATATGCTGGCCTTGCGGTGTTGGCACGAGAATATCGGATAAATCCTCTGGATCTTCACGGAACGGACGGTCATAGCGCAACATGATGTTATAACGCTCACGCCCTTGAATAGATTCCGCTACTTTCATACCGCCCAGCGCCGTCTGAATAATCTTCTGAAACACGCCAAGATCGATATTACGCCGCGCCAGCTCGTCCCGGTCGGGTTCAATCTCCAGATATTTTCCGCCTGTGACCCGGTCGGCAAAAGCAGAACGTGTGCCTGGCACATCTTTGAGAGCCGCCTCAATATCCAATGCCACGCGACCGATTACATCCAGATCATCCCCGGCAATCTTGATACCGATGGGTGTACGAATTCCGGTGGAAATCATGTCCATGCGGATTTTAATCGGATAGCCCCAGCTATTCACCACACCTGGAATTTTAACGCGGGTATTCAGCTCCTTGATCAGCCCGTCAGCATCCAGCCCCTTGCGCCACTCATCACGCGGCCTTAGCCGTATCCATGTTTCAATCATCGAAATCGGCGCGGGATCTGTAGCGCTGTCGGCACGGCCCACCTTGCCAAAGACATGATGCACTTCGGGAATGGTTTTGATCAGACGGTTAGATTGCTGCAAAATCTCTTTAGCCTTGGTAATTGACACGCCCGGCAAGGTGGTCGGCATATAGAGCAATTCACCTTCATAGAGCGCAGGCATAAATTCCGATCCGGTTTTAGCCACAGGCACAACCATTGAACCTAAAAGTCCGGCGGCGATCAAAACCGTCAGCCATTTACGTTTTAACGCCAAGTTTAAGACCGGTTCATAAATATGAATAAACCAACGATTTATGGGATTTTCTTCTTCTTTGCGGATCTTGCCGCGAATAAGCCAGAGCATCAGTACAGGCACCACCGTCACCGATAGGATAGAGGCAAACGCCATTGCGTAAGTCTTTGTAAAGGCCAGCGGCGCAAATAAACGATAAGATTGACCGGTCAAAGCAAAGACGGGTAGAAATGAGACTGTAATAATCAATAATGAGAAAAACAATCCGGGCCCAACCTCTTTGGTTGCCAATAAAATCGCCGCGTTCTTCTCTTCGCGCGTTGCATCTTTGGACATCTCCGAGAGCTTCCTATGGGCATTTTCAACCATGACAATCGAGGCATCCACCATCGCGCCAATCGCAATCGCAATCCCCCCCAGTGACATAATATTGGCCGTAATTCCTTGTGCAGACATGACAATGAGAGAAGCCAAAATTGCCAAAGGCAAAGTAATGATGGCTACAAGCGCAGATCTAGCATGAAGAAGGAAGATCAAAGAAACCAGAGCAACCACAATGCCTTCTTCAATCAGTTTTTCTACAAGATATTCAATAGCGCCTTCAATCAAAGGCGCACGGTCATAAACCGAAACAATCTCGATCCCTTCCGGCAGGCCGTGCTGCAATTCTTCAATCTTTTCCTTCACGCCCTCAATCACATGCAGGGCGTTCTCCCCGGCGCGCATCACCACGACCCCGGCCACAACCTCGCCTTCGCCGTTAAGCTCTGTCACACCGCGCCTAAGCTCCGGTCCTTCAATCACGCGGGCGACATCCTGCAGCCTTACAGGCGCGCCGTCCTGAGCATAGACCACAACCTTCTGAAGTTCATCCAGTTTGGTGACATAGCCTTTGGAGCGGATCATCATCTCCATCTCGCCCTTTTCAATGACCCGGCCACCGGCTTCCATACTGGCATTTCTGACCGCTTCCATCAGCCGTTTCAGCGGCACGTTAAAAGCGCGCAAACGGTTAGGATCGATCAAGACCTGATATTCCTTCACAAACCCACCGACCGAAGCCACCTCCGACACGCCGGGCACAGTCGCCAGCTCAAATTTTAAGAACCAATCCTGCAGGCTGCGCAGCTGTGCCAAATCATAAGTGCCACTTTTATCAACAAGCGCATATTGATACACCCAGCCGACACCGGTGGCATCCGGCCCGATTTGCGGCTTGGCCGCATCCGGCAAATCGCCCTGGATCTTGGATAAAGCCTCGATGACACGGCTTCGCGCCCAGTATTGATCAACATCATCCTCAAAAATGATATAAACAAAAGAACTGCCAAACATGGAAAAACCGCGCACGTCCTTGGTTTTTGGCAATCCAAGCATGGTGGTGGAAAGCGGATAGGTTACCAGATCCTCGACAATCTGCGGCGATTGCCCGGCAAAATCGGTGCGGATAATCACCTGCGTATCCGACATATCGGGGATGGCATCCAGCGGTGTTTTCTGCACGGCCAATATGCCTGCCACCAGCAACGCAATCATCATCATGCCGACCAGCAGCTGGTTATGCACCGACCAGTCTATAACTTTGGCAACAAAAGATTTCGTCGGGTCGTGAGACAGATGATCGTCTCCACCCGGCGCCTGATGATCAGTGTCCGCCATGACCGCCTCCTGCTGAACGTTCTGCCGCTTCCGCCTCTTCAGGGGCTTCTGTATCATTTGCAGCTTCAACAACCTTATCCGGCCAGTCCATCTTCATCGGATGACCTTCGCCGTAAGGGTTCTGCACCTCTTCATCCAGCTGCAGCCAGTATTTGTCGAGACCGTGCGCCATATAAAGCTTTAAGCCCTTATCCTTGTAATATTGCGGACGGCCTTCCAGCAGCCACGGCTTTAAGGCCGTCACCAACTCATTCAGGCTGGTTTGCCATTCCATATCGGTCAGGCTGTCCTTGGCTTTCATGAGCGCATCTTCCGCATCTTCCAGAACAAATTGCAGTTTCGTGCCCCGGAAGACCGGCATCAAATGATCGCCCAGCGTTATCGCCGGCATGATCATTTTCGGGTTGGGTGTGCGCCCCGCCATTAATTCTTCATGAATATACAGCGCAGAATCGGCCAGATGATCAATCATAGCCATCTGGTCATCACCGACTTCAAGCAGATGCAGCGGTCTTTGCATGCGCTGCATCTTGCGGAAGGACTCCCGCAGCGAACTTTCGGAATCAATCAGGAACTGTCCGCTAACCACGACATTATCATTCTCGGCCAGCCCTTTGAGCACTTCCGTCCGGCCTTTATATTTCAGACCGGCCAGAATTTTGCGCGGCTGAAATCGGGATTCATTCAAGGCCACCACGACAAAATCGCCATCCTTGCTTTTCAGGATCGCATCGCTTGGGATAGACAGGCGGCGCTCCACACCGGTTTCAAATTCTACATCAGCATAGGCACCAGGCTTTAAGATGTTATCCGGATTATCCAGCACCAGCCGCACACGGCCAGTGCGCGTGGCACGGTCAATGGTGGGGTAAATATAATCAATCTTCGCCCGCGTTTCCTGAATGCCAAGATTGGGGAAAGACACCATAACCTTGGTCGTTTCATCAATATAAGGAATATCCTGTTCGGCAATGCTGACCTCGGCCCAGACGGAGGCATAATCCTGTATCTGCATCACCATCATGCCGGGCTTCACATAGGTGCCTTCACGAATGCTGATCATGCTGATCACGCCGTCGCTTTCCGCATAAAACGGCATATAGATTTCAGCCTTGCGGTTTTTGCGGATCGTCTTAATCACAGAGTTCTGCACGCCGAGCGAACGCAGCCGTCTTTCCGCCGCGCCGATCCGTCCCTGAACGCCTGTTTGCAGCGCACTGATATAATCCTGCTGCGCCGAGATCAACTCCGGGCTATCCAGCGTAAACAGCAATTCGCCTTTTTTAACCTCATCGCCTTCAGCCTTGAATTTCAAATCCTGTACCCAGCCGGACACGCGCCCCGCAATATCGGTCTGCAGACGGACATTTTCAGTCACATCGCCATAGCTGCGCACGGCTGTTCCAAACGCCGCCATTTGCGCTTGCTCCGTCCGCACGCCTGTGTTTTGGATGGTTTCAGGCGCAATCGTAACTGCCGTTCGTGCGTTAGGGTCTTTCTTTTTGCCCTCGCTGCCATCGCCGTAAACCGGCACCAGATCCATGCCCATCGGTGATTTTCCCGGTTTATCACTTCTGTAATTCGGGTTCATCGGCGCTTGCCAGTAGAGAATTTTCTTCTCGCCGGATGGCGCTGAGGATGAAGAAGTATCAGCCGCGTCAGAACCGCTGCTTTCTTCTTCCGCATCAAGAGCAACCAAATCCATACCGCAAATCGGACAGCTGCCCGGCCGGTCGGCAATGTAATGCGGATGCATCGGGCAGGTGTATTTTTGCCCTTCCGCCAAAGCAGACATCGAAAAGAAGGCCATGATCAGAAACAGGGCCGGGATTATTTTTCTCATTCTTGTGTCTCCTTAAAACCGCCGATATTTTGAGAGGCAATGTTGGAATTAAACTCTGCCGCTTTGGCTATATGCGCCGCCTTGACCTGCGCCAGCTGCGCCTGAATATTCAGCCTGTCAATTTTGGCCAGCAACACGCGGTCGAGATCTTCGGTTCCGGCTTCATAATTGCGCTGCGCCGCGTCGATCTTGCCCTTCATCGCATGATCCTTATCCTGCAACACCGCCACATTCTTTGCGGCAGCATCGCGGGCACTCTCAACCGTCGTCATTTGTTTCACCCACATACGGCTCACATCGTCATAGGCAAACATGGCGCTGCGCTGCCTGTCTTTGGCTGCTTTTAATTTCGGTTTTTGGTTGCTGGAAGCCCAGAGCGGAATGCTCACCTGTGCCTGCACAGAAAACCAGTCATCGCCTGCAAAACTGCCATTCTCACCGTCCTCACGTTGCTTGTAGATCGCATTCACACCAAAATTAGGCAAGAACGCCGCATCGGCAATTCCAACATCTTTTTTGGCAATATCGATATCCTCGGCGGCAATCAAAACCGCATAAAGATCATTGGGGTTTTTATCCCAGGCCGTATCTGCCGCAATCTGCGGCATTTCAATCTGCGGCACTTCACCAACCAGCCGGACAAACTCTGCTTCAATTGCGGTTTGTTGTGCTTCGAGATCATTCAGTTTGCGCTCGGCTTCGGCACGTTCTACATCCACTTCGGAAAAACGCTGATAAACGGCGCGGCCGGATTCAATCTGGCCTTTAAACGTATCCTCCAATTCATGATAGTAACCAAGCTGGGTTTTGATCAGTTTCTTTTGCGTTTTGACGCTTTCATATTCGGCCAGTTTTGAGATCAGCATAAAGCGCAGCCGGGCATTGGTGTAATCCGCCATCAGCTTTTGCTTTTCCGACATTTGCTCCAGCTTTTCGGATTTCGCGCCGCGCAAAGCCGGGTTCGGAATAGCCTGAGAGAATCCAATAACTTTTGAAGTTGGTAAGAAACGATCAAAAGCCGGATCGGAAATCGGCACATTATCGACACCGATCATCACCATGGGATCAGGCAAGCCCAGCTCGCCTTGCGCCTGCGCTTTAGAGGCCTCACTCTCGGCCAGAATACTCTCGACCTGCGGGTGTTCGCCCAGGCGCTGCACATATTCTTCAAATGAAGAAGCGAAGGCAGATCCGGATGTAAAAAGAATGAAGGCAGTGCTGAGCGTTAAAAGTCTTTTAAATTTCATGGCTTTCTCCGAAATACGGTCGTTAATCCTATTACGAAGAGTATAGCCTAATCCCTCAAATTTTTTTAGGGGTCTTCACAAGCGATGCATGCGCTTGCCTTTACCGGCCAGATATTCCAGACAGAAGCCGCCAGTAACAAGCCGACCCCCGCATAGAATAAGGCCGAATGATCAATCCAGAATTTCCCTGCCAGAATAAGTGCTGCTCCCAAAATACCTGCAAAAAGTGGCTTATAGCCCCATCTTTGTTTGGCCTTCCACAACAAAGGTATGAGGGAAACAACCAGCAATCCAGCCGTCACAGGCAGCAGATAGGGTGTGTAATCGACAAATCCCAACCCCAATGCACCCAGTAATCCGGCATAAAGCGGCCAGCAGGCCGGGCAGGTTAACACAGGGAGAGCCGCTACGCCGGACGCTACAACAGACGGCACAGCCATAAGAGCTTTTTTCATGACGGCGCCATTTTTTCAAGCGCTGCCCTGATCATCCCGACATCCGGCGCACCTTTGCCGTTTTCATAGATACGGCAGGATTTCGCCTGACAGCATGAGCCTGGACCGACCGCAATGTCTTTACCATTTACCAATATACTGGGAGATCCGAAAGCTTTGACACGATTGGGAACAGAGCTGTCATTCTGATCCCATTCCTGCCAGGCCGCCGCTATACCCAGTTCGTCGCAGGCTTTGCTGAGGTTTTCCCGTGCCGCATCTGCATTTGGGCACCCTTCAAAATAAACAAGTTCTATCATCATGGTTTTTTCTCCTTTCCATCAAGTGCGTCCACAATCGGACATGAATTTACAGAGGCCTCCGCATCGGTGCATTCCTTCAAAAGGCCGGTCAGGTCTTTTTTCATGGCCTGAAGCACTTTGATTTTAGCGAGCACGTCTTCCAGTTTTGTTTCCGCTAACATACGCACCTGACCGCATGTTGTATCGGGATCATCTCTTAAAGATAACAGGTCGCGGATTTCCTTCAGTGAAAAACCAAGCTGCTTGGCTCGTATCACAAAACGCAATCTGTCCGCCGTCGTTTCATCGAATTCACGGTAACCGGACTCACGCACAGACAACGGCTCAATAAGCCCCTCACGTTCGTAATAGCGGATGGTATCGATGCTCACATCCGCCTTTTTTGCCAAATCACCAATCAGCATGCTTTAACCTCCATATATTCAGTCTGGACTCTTGACCATACTCCAGAGTCAACATAAAAATTTTGCGGAGTTGAACCTACAGGCTTTGCGCCAGTTTCTGCATCAGCAGCTTGCGCGCCCGGTAAACCCGCGTTTCAACCGTTTTTGGTGTCACGCCGAGGATGCGGGCGCATTCTTCCTGTGAATGGTCTTCAAGGGCAAAGAGAATAAGAGCCGTTTTGAGCTTGTGCGGCAATTTATCGATGTGTTTGTCCAAAAGCTTCAGAGTTTGACGGTGTTCGGTCAAGCTTTCGATATTTTCACCACTGGCTAACACATCATGCAATGACCCTTTATCCTCATCATCCGTCCAGGCATCGAGAGAAACAAGCGATTGCAGCTTTTTCTTGCGCGCATAATCGCGGCACAGATTGAGCGCAATTTGATAAAGCCAGGTCTTAAACCTGTAGGAGGGATTATACGTTTCAGCGCGATCATAAACACGGAAGAAGGCTTCCTGCACGATATCATAAGACGTATCTTCGTCGCGGGTGTAGCGGGTTACAAAATAGAAAAGCGGTTGTTTGTGGCGTTTCATCAACTCGTCAAGAGCCGCATCCCGGCCCTTTTGCAAGGCCAGCATCAGCTCCCCGTCGGGAAGCTCCGGGATCGGTTTATTGTCCGGCGTTCCGGTAGAGTTGTTCAACCACTTTCTCCTCAAGCTTTTCGTTCTGATCTTCACTCAGAATACCTTGCATATCGGCAAGATGTTGTAGCGTCAGCTTTTGCAGACCGCCCATCGTCTCGTGGATTTTATCAACCACGGCCTGAACCTGGGGCGAAGAATAGCCGCTTGTTTTAATCGCCTCGGCAAGCTCCATATTGGCAAGCTTCATCTGCTCTTCAAGCAGGGCTTTCTGACGGCGAAAATCTTTTTCTATGATCGTCAGTTTTTTATCCTGCTGCGCATTCAAATTCAGATCGTGATGAAAAAGCGCATGCATATCACCCGCTGCATGGTGGTGAACAGCGCTGCTTTTGCCTAAGAAGTTCTGGCCGATCAATACGCCGCCGATAGCTGCACAGGCCACGATCATAAGAAAGAAAAGAATCTGCCAGAATTGTTTCATGAGGGTGCCGGATCCGGGTAAGAAATTGTTGAGGTTATCAGATAAGGCGCATTCGCTGAAAACACCTCAAGCCCCAGAGTATCAGATTGGGCCTTAACTGGCGATAGCTGCGAGGCCATAAGACCAGCCACAAGCGCCAGTACCAGTGAAGCATAGCGCAGTTGAGCACCTGCACCAAAAGCTGGAAAAGCCCAAATAGAGGCTTGCGGCGCGGCTTTACTCTGCCGTATGCGCGACCAAACGTCGGATTCCAACTGGTCAAGACGGGAATAATCCGGCTCTTTCTGGAAGGATCGCTCCAGTAATTTATCTATAGCTTTCAACAACATGGCTTTTACTCCGCTCAATTATCTTACCTCTAATACGTTAGATATGCCACTTTCCCTCAAAAAATGAATAAATTTAGTGAATATAATTTATATAATACACCTATTAAATTTCTTAACTCGTATTTTTCAAAAAAACAATTAGAATGAGGCTGTCATGTTATTAAGGCATGGCCGAGCTTTAGTAGGCTTGTCTAAAGACGTTCAGCAAAACGAAATTTGCTGCTCTCTGGCTTATGGCCGGAGGGCGGCAGCGTATGTCCAGAGCCTCGGCTTAAAGGCTGTCGCGGCTGTTCTTTAGCGGTCTACTAACCTCCGGCCACCATGCCTTAAATAGGCATGGTGGCTAACAAGAAAGGAGACCAGCCGTGAAAATGACGATTGATGAAATTTTAGATTTAATTGATGAAACAAAAACTGCCGATGAAGCCGCAAATTTCTTGATAGAACGCTTAGGCGATCAATCTTTAGAAGTAAGCCAAGACATAGCAAATATTTTTAAATCGAGTGAAAATCTAGAAAGGCATGAGTATTGGACAGACGTATCAAAAATTATTGATAAAAATACTGCCCAAGATAATCACCGTTGACCCACATTTTAACGTAATGGGGTTTGGGTCTTAGAGTTGCTTGATAATTTTCACAACGAAAATTATTTTGCTGATACTGTTGTGGCGCACATTGAGTACGATAGCATGCGGCCTCTGTAGCGCGGTAGAAAAAGGTTCAAAAGAAAACCACGTCATTTGCGTGGCATTCCACATAAATGGAGCATTCACAATCGCCCTGAGGCTGTCAGTGATCGCTCAAACTTCGGTCATTGGGAAGGTGATTTGATCATTGGCAAAGACCACGGCAGCGCCGTTGGCACACTGGTCGAACGCAAGAGCCGTTATGTATTTCTGCGATCCCAGATCGCCATGGCAAAAAGGCACGGTCGAAAACACAAACGGCCTGATCCGCCAGTTTCTGCCCAAAGGCTCCGATTTATCGTATGCTTCTCAGGAACAACTTGATGAAATATCACATCTGCTCAATATCAGGCTCAGAAAATCACTCGATTACCAACGCCAAGAGAGATTTACATGAAAGAATTTAAGCAATATCATCCAATTTATTGAAGGTGTTGCGCTTGCTCGTGGAATCTACCGATTGATTGCAATCCTCTAGGTGATTTAACAGATGGGATTCTTGAGATTGAAGAAGGCTATTAAGAAAAAGAAGTTCTAAAAAGCTTTATCTGACCGTCTCAAATAATATCCTCTATTTTCCCGTTTGTTCTGGTATAACTTTATCAGAACTCATACTAGGACGAACCATCCATTCACGCCCCTTAAGCATCGCTTTCCAATATATAGGTGGTAAAATTCTCTCTTTTAATAACCAAGACAGTCGCGATGGCCTTGTTCCATCAATAATAAATTTAGGAAAGCTCGGCATCAGCGTACCTCCATATCCAAACTCGGCCAAAACAATCTTGCCACGCTCAACAGTCAGTGGACATGCACCATAACCGTCATAAATAGCGCGCTCATAAGTATGCCCCATATCATGCAGTACATTAATAGCAACTGTTGGGGCTTGTTTTCTTGCCGCCGCTACCGTTTTAGCATTGGGGGCATTCATAACATCTCCTAAGCTGTAAATATTTTTATATTTACGGTGGCGTAGCGTGCTGTGGTCGACGTCCACCCATCCGGCTTCATCAACCAAGGGACTGACACGCACAAAGTCAGGTGCGGTTTGCGGTGGGACAACGTGGATCATATCAAAATCAATTTCAACGATTTCAGGGTCTTTTCCTTCCACTACTTTTTTGAACCACGCCTTTTTGGCTACACCATCAATTTTGAAGAGCGTATGGTCAAAATTTAAATTGGCATTATATTTTTCAACATATTCCATCAAAGCAGGGACATATTCTTTGACGCCAAACAAAACCCCGATAGCATTGTAAAACTCAATATCAATTTTTTTAATTGTGCCAGACCTGAACCAATGATCAGCAGACATATACATTGCTTTTTGAGGCGCTCCTGCACATTTAATCGGCATAGGCGGTTGACAAAAAACTGCCTTTCCAGATCGGAGATTTTGGACAAGCTCCCAAGTATAAGAGGCAAGATCATAACGATAGTTCGACGTCACACCATTCTTTCCTAGAGTTTCCTCTAATCCTTCAATCTGCTTCCAATCCAGCTTTAAACCCGGGCAAACGATCAAATGTTTGTAGTGAACAACCCGGCAGCCATTTAAAATGATGGCGTTGTTATCAGGCTCAAACGCAGCAACGGCGGCTTTAATCCATTTGGCCTGTTTTGGGATAAGGGACGCTATCGTTTTTACCGTTTGTTCGGGCGCAAATACACCTGCTCCAACCATGGTCCAACCAGGCTGATAATAATGAATTTCTGCCGGATCAATGATAGCAACATCCAAGTCTTTTTTACGTTTCAGAAGGCTTGAAGCGACAGCAATACCTGCGGCTCCGGCCCCTATGATCACAACATCATGCGTGATACCGGCAACATCTGTAGGCGTTTTTCCTCCATTTACTATTCGGCGCACCACACTAGACATGTCATAACCTGCCGCTTTGGTCATTTTTAAAATTTCAGATGGCTTACGATGTTTTGAGGCTTGACCCAAAGACCAGAGCGTTATAGACCGCGTACCAGTTCTACAATATGCCAGTAAAGGCGCTGGAAGCTCTCGTAGTTTCACTTTAAATTTCTCCGCGTCCTCATCTGTAATTTTTCTGCTCACAACAGGAAGGTAGACGACATCAATATTGTATTTTTTCGCTTCTGCTTTTATTTCAACAAAATTGGGCTGGCCAGGGTCCTCCCCGTCTGGGCGGTTACAGATAATAGATTTAAACCCTAGCTCAGCCAGTGTTTTTACATCCTCTAATTGAATTTGAGGAGAAACCGAAACATAATTTGTAACTTTATTAATTTGCATGATCAAACATCCCCACTGGTATTTTAATGTATCTAAAACCTGTTACTTCGGATTTTTCACCAAAATCACCTAAGCGAATGTTAGTTTGTATCGAAGGAAAAAGAAGTTTAGGGACCGCTAAAGTATTATCACGTGCTGTTCTTTTTTCTACATATTCTTCACGGGCTGTATTTCCGTTGAGCATAATATTATTTTTCTTTTGCTCACCTATAGTAGTTCTTACAAGCGGCTGATCATCCCCTTTCGGATAGTCATGACAAAGATATATAAAGGTATCCTCTGGAAGCGCATAAATCCGCTGGATAGATTGATAAAGATCATCAGCACTCCCTCCAGGAAAATCGCAGCGCGCAGTTCCTAAATTCGGGTTAAAAACAGTATCACCAACAAAAACAGAATCTTCAATGTGGTAGGTTGAGCAGGCTGGTGTATGTCCAGGCGTTTGAAAAACTTCTGCATTGAGCGTACCGATATTAAATTTTTCACCGTCTTCAAAGAGCTTATCAAACTGTTCGCCCGATAAAGGCACTTCATCAACTAACTCAAATATCGGCACCCATAGCTCAAGAACCTCTTTAATCCGTGTTCCAATCGCAGTTTTACCGCCGATTTTGCCTTTAAGGTAAAAAGCACCTGTGATGTGATCAGCATGGATATGCGTTTCCAATATCCATTCATTTTCAAGGTTATTATCTTGAATATATTGAACAACTTTATCCGCGCTTTCAGTATAGAATCGTCCCGCATCCTGATCATAATCAAGCACGGAGTCTATTGTGGCGCATTTCTTTGTTTCCTCATCGACAACAACATGAGTCAATGTTGATGTTCTCGTATCGTAAAAGCTTTCTACATGCATGGTTTACTCCTTTCGATTAGGTTAATTCCTTGACAAAAATTATGAAGGCAACAATCAGCGTAAAATACGCAAAGACTTGCTGTAGCTTTTTGCCGTCAAATTTGTGTGAAATAAGGGTTGCTGCAAACATACCGGCGAACGTTGCAATGAAGAAAAATACCAACATCGGCATCTGAAATTCAATGCCTGATTGAATATCACCGATAAAGCCAATGAGGGATTTTAAAGCGATGATAAATAAAGAAGCGCCTACCGCTCGCTTCATATCCATACCCATCAATAAAACAAGAGCAGGTATAATTAAAAATCCACCCCCAGCGCCCAAAATACCAGTAACAACACCGACAACAGCCCCCTCAACTACAATTAAAATTGAATGATGATGGTAATCATCTTTAAGTGGGGTCAGATTTTTAGAATTGCGCAACATCATAATTGCCGCAGCTACCATTAATATTGCAAATAAAACCATAATGGCAATGTCTTTGCTAACTACAAAAGGGACGCTTGTAATCTGGTCAGGAATTGCTGGCATCAGGAAAGCACGGGTCAAATAAACAGCAACGATAGAAGGAATTGCGAACGTAATCGCTGCCTTCATATCAATAAGACCTTGGCGATAATAACGAAAAGCACCAAAAGCTGCTGCCGATCCTACAATTAAAAGTGAGTATCCTGTTGCAGTGACAGGTGTTACACCCATAAGATAAACAAGAATTGGAACTGTCAGGATTGAACCGCCGCCGCCGATACTTCCCAATGTGACGCCCATAATAAAGGCGGCGATATATCCCAGAATTTCCATCATACTGCACAAGCCTTTTTTTTAGAGGAGCAATAATCAGAGTCTGAAAACATGTCATTAAACAGCAAAACATAATAGCCAAACCCACTTAAGCAACTAGCGGCTACAGCCCGCCATAAGCGTTTTTCACCTAATTCAAACAAATATCCGTGTGAATGTCCGTGTCCCATATTTACTTTCCTTTTTTAATTTCGGACAAGGCTTGTCGCGTGATTTTGACGGATGAGTGCATGAACAATCCGGCGATCACAAAAGCAACGATGATATCCGGCCACGCCGTGCCGCTTGCAAAAACGCCCGCTCCGGCCAGTATCACAGCAACATTGCCGATAGCGTCATTGCGGCTGCACAGCCAGACCGAGCGAATATTGGAATCCCCTTCGCGGTATTTCAACAAAAGTAGGACGCTAACCATATTGGCTAACAGCGCCAAAAAGCCTATCGCCCCCATTGTCAATGGTTCCGGCTCACCAATGACAACAACGCGGTACAGGGTAAAGCCAAGCACAAACAGCGCCATTGCACCCAGGCTCAAGCCTTTGAGCAGAGCCGCCATTGCCCTTGTTTTTAAAGATTTACCGATCACCAGAAGCGTCACTCCATAGGTGGCGGTATCTCCAAGAAAATCAAGCGCATCAGCTTTCAGGGCCGTTGAGTCGGCCAGAAACCCTGCGATAATTTCAACCAGAAACATCAGGCCGTTAATCGCAACCACCACCCATAAAATTTTCTTATAAGTATCCGAAAGCCCCTCAAAAGACTGGCTACCGCATGAATCGCCGCATTTATCGGCCACTATTCTTCCCCCTTTAAATCTTCAAGCTTTGACGTTTTGAAAAATTCATAAAACATGAGCAGTGTTACACCGCCGACAATGGCGCTGTCTGTCAGGTTGAAAGCAGGCCAGTGATAGCCATAGACATGAAAATCCAGAATGTCGATCACATGACCGTAAGCCAGCCGCTCAAACGTGTTACCGAGTGCACCGCCGATAATCAGACCAAGCGCGACACTGACCCATAGGGATTGTGTCCGCAGCAGCCAGATAAAGAAAAAGCCTGTAATGATAAAGGCAAAGGCGGAAAGCAGCCATTTGCCATACGCCAAGCCCTGCAACATGCCGAAGCTAATACCGTCATTGCCTGTCCAGACCAGATTAAAAAACGGCGTGATTTCTATGAACCCTTCCGAATCCTGCAAATACAGCGCAACGGCTTGTTCGGTGAGGCGGTCTATCACAATAACCAAAGCGGCCAGCATGAGCGCTATGGCGGGCAAGCGATATTTTGAGAAAAAGCGTTTCATGCTATATCCCCGGCCTGATAAACACTTTTAAAATAACCGCATCTTCACCCCTGTCGGACTCCTTGCGTAGATGAATCGTAGGCTCGGATAAAAGATAATGGCTGCGCGGGCTTTGATAGGAGGTGTCTCCATCCACAACGAGTTCTTTTAAGCCCAATAAATTCGTGCATTCTCCGTCCAGCAACTCTTGCCCTGTCGCCAGCAGACGCGCTTGCTCCTCTGGATTATCCGTGCGCCAGACAACCGAGTGAGACATAAGCTCCATATCAGATACAGGCTCCATCATAATGAGCGACATATATGATTTTTGATCGTCCAGCATCAAAGAAAACGGTGAAGCCTTTGCCCCTTCTCGGCCATGCGGAATATGATGTTCGCCGCCCAACTGATTTTCAAAAAGATAATCGGCAGCTTGCAGGATTTTTTGTAAGCCAGGACAAAAGGCATCAGCTTGTTGTTCCAAAGCCGCACTCTGCTTTGCCACAGGCAGCGATAAAGACAATTCAGCGGATTCGGGAATGCATGTTTTTTCACAGACCATCCAGTCCACCTTTGCTGTGAGCATCACGGTGCCGGAGGGTGTATCTTTCGGCGGGGTGATTGTTATCGGCAGGGAAACTTTTCCGCTATAGCCGTAGGTGGTGAAGCCAAAATCCTTATATGTTTCCGTTGGCGGCCATTCAATCGCTCCGGCCTTGAAATCAGGCGGCAATGTCCACGCGACCCTGACAGGCAGACCTGAATCGCCAGGGGGATCGGCATAAGTGTGCCAGCCCTCCGTCAGATCAAAGTCCAGAAACACCTTAAATGGTGTATCAAGCTGAAGGGCCTCCACATCTGTCCGCAGTTTTAGTTTCGTGGAATCGGAGCGATATTCTTCAGTATCCTGCGCGAAAGACGGCATTATTGAAAACAATGCTGCGAGACAAAAACTAACTACCAATAAAGCTTTCATGCTTCTACCTCTTTCTTTTTTGACTTGTCACTAAGCGCATCGATAATGCTACATGTGGCATTTTTCTCGTTGGGACAGGTGTTGATTATTACGCTCAATTCCTTTTCCAGTGCGCTAAGACTGGCTTTATCTTTTTTAATTTTTTCAAGATGCCGTTTGGCAATGGCACTGGCCTTTTCGCAGGACGCATCAAGGTTTTTACTCAGTTCAAAAAGCTCGCGGATGTCCTCGATAGAAAATCCAAGCTCGCGCCCGCGCCGGATGAAAACCAGAAGATTAATATGATAATCGCTGTAAAGCCTGTGATTGCCGTCTGTTCGCTTCGGTGGCGGTAGCAGCCCAATGGATTCATAATGACGGATGGTTTGAATATTGCAGCCGCTTTGCTGTGAAAGAACCCCTATAGCCAGTTTTTGCTGTTGCATATTATGCTCCTTGAAAAAATCTACAATAGTTGTAGATTTTATACGCATACTGCGATAAAAAGACAAGACGAAAATAAAAGGAGACTCACAATGAAACGCAAATCTATAATGACCATGGCCCTGGCAGGAGCGCTGCTTGCCTATCCGGTCGCAGGTGTTTTGGCGCAAGCTCCGCAGGGACAAGAAACCCAAAGCCAGAAAGCTCCATGGCAGGGCATGATGGGTATGGGAAAAAACATGATGGGCGGAATGGGAAACATGTCTATGGGGTGTACAGGCATGAAAAATTGTCCCTGTCCCATGATGCGGGGGCAAGGGCCGATGGCTCCGGTTGACACGCTGACCGAAGATCATGTCCGCACCATGCTTGAAAATGATTTGTCGTGGCAGGGTAATACACGCCTTAAAGTCGGTACTGTGAAAACAGGCGAAGAGGGCAATATCGTGGGCGATATTGTGACGCAGGATGGCGCACTTGTTGACCGCTGGAGCGTTGACCCTAAAACGGGTGCTATGCAGCGCATGCAATAATGATATGCTTTAACCGTATACAAAAGGGCATTCAAATTCCGCAAGAATGTCCTTTTGTGTTTAAACCTTGTAAGCATCTCGACCGGCCTTGAAGCCTTCCCACGCTACATATGGGACAATAGCCAAAGCAGCAACAGGATCAGCCCACCACCAGCCGAACATTTCAACTAAACCCAACCCTATTAAAACAACAATGGTTTGATATTGGCAGATAAGCGTATCTTTGGCGTCATATTTAAGGGACTTAGCATCCAGTTTCTTACCGTAGCGGTATTTACCCCATGCAAGAAAAGGATTAACTAGAAGCGATAAAACTAAAATTCCGATACCGAATACTGAAAACTCAGGAGCTGATTGCTCCTGAAACTTTGAATAAACTTCATACAGAATAAAAGCGACGACAGTCCAGAATGCCGCAGAGATCACGGACAACGCAATTTTTTTGCGCCGTTGTAAATCTTTTTGGCTAATTCCGGTTTCCTCACCGTGAAGTCGCCAGATCATCGTACCTGCTGATCCGGCTTCTACTGTACTATCCAGTCCCCAGCTTATTAAGGCGGAACTTCCTGTGATAAGGCCTGCGGTTACAGAAACGATCACTTCACAGATATTATAAATCAGACTGGCGGTTTCTACCCACCGACTGCGTTTTAATAACTTCTTTCTATCGCTCATGTGTTTAGCCCCTTTTTTGATCTGCGCAAACTAAACCGACTCGGAAACCATTTGTACAACGCAGGTAATACAAGGGGTAAAGTGAGCGTAGCTGTCATATGAGCTCAAATCCTTTTTCTCTCAAATAA
>CAXBAL010000004.1:0-27609 GCA_963973475.1 uncultured Micavibrio sp. | reverse complement strand
TGGCGGAGAAAAGTTACAATGAGGGCGGATGCCCCATCGGCGCCGTCATTGTCTGCCGCAACAGCGGGCGCATTCTCGGTAAAGGCCATAACAAGCTAGTGCAGGATAGCGACCCCACTGTACACGGCGAAACCGCCGCGATTAAAGATGCGGGGCGCATCCATTTCACTGACACCGATATCTATACAACGCTTAGCCCTTGTTACGACATGTGCCGCCCAACCATTAACCGCCTCGGCTTTCCGGCCGTTTATATCGGGTATGATTTGAACGGCGGTAATGCGGCCTCGGAAAACTGGCTGAAGGAGCAAGGCATCGCGGTAGAGATCATTCCCGATCAGAAATACATCGACTTATATGATCGTTTCTGCCGCGAAAAGCCGCATTTGAACCATGAGGACTGGAAAAACCGTACCGAGGCCGACCGCGAGTTTGGCGCGCCAACAGAACAGAAATCCTGTTGCAATTGAGTATATTTCCATAGTTTGACACTGCCATTATGCCCGTGTATAAATAATTCCAATTCATAATTATAAAGAAGGCAGTGACATGTCCTGTATCAGCACCATGGATCCGATCGAAGGATTGGAAGAGCGTTGCCAGCGCGTACGCAAAATTCTGCAAGCCTTGCAAAAGAACGGCTTTGAAAACCCTATCACCTATGGCGAGGGTCTGAGCGACTTTCTAAAAGGCAATAAACTGAGCGAGACCGACCTTATCATCGAGTGCGGCTTTCCCGAAAAAGCCAAACCGGGTCTATTAAGCACAGTCTTTAAAACAGCCGATCATAATCGCCGCGAAAGCGTTTATAATATACGCGGTCTCATGGACACTTTGTCCAAAGATTTGCCTGAATTGGGCGGCCTCACCTATGGCAGAGGGTATATGGATGATCCCGATACGATACGCCTGTCTACGCGCGGTACGGCGGATCAAAAAATCCAGATCATCACGCATAATACTACTGTATACGAGGACCCCATCCCGTCTGTTAAAGACGCGCTATCCAATCAATGTGGAACAATCAATAAAGTGGTCATGCATTATGATGAAGACGAAGATGCCATTATTACAACGCACGATAAAGACTGGCTACCCGATTGTAAAACCCAGACATTCCGCATCCCCGCGGAAGCAAGCCCCACAGAAATCAATCAATCTTTGGCTTATTATTTTACCCAGCGCTCCTATGGCCGCGCGCTGGATTTATTGATCGAGAATACACCAGACAACGAAAAATCCATTTATGCGAATGCTATCCACGAAGCGGCAATGGCGGTATATGGTACGGATAGCGCCAATACCGGGGCAGTGGAAAATCAGGGCCTCGCAGAAAGTGAAAGAAAAAGCTACGCCGAAGCTGCTAACTTTATGAGAAGCATTTGTGAAAACGACCCGTTTTAAAAACCGCGTTTCAATAGAACAGCAAAAAGGCCGCTTCAAGCGGCCTTTCTTATTCTTGTGCGCTAAACTGGCTTAAACATCCAGTATCAAACGCTGCGGGTCTTCGATTGCTTCTTTGATGCGCACGAGTGAGCTCACAGCTTCGCGGCCATCAATGATGCGGTGATCGTAGGACATCGCCAGATACATCATCGGGCGTGCCTGAATGGAACCGTCTTTCATAACAACCGGGCGCTGAACGATATTGTGCATGCCCAAAATACCGGATTGCGGCGTATTCAAAATCGGCGTGGAAAGCATGGAGCCGAAGATACCGCCATTGGTAATGGTGAACGTACCGCCGGTCATTTCATCCATGGAAAGCTTACCGTCACGGGCGCGCGTGCCCAGATCAACAATCTTGGCTTCGATCTCGGCCATCGAGAGTTTGTCAGCATCACGAATAACCGGCACGATCAAACCTTGCGGCGTGGAAACGGCAACGCCGATATCGTAATAGTTTTTGTAAACAAGCTCTTCGCCTTGAATTTCTGCATTAACAGCAGGAAACTCTTTAAGGGCGTTGATAGCAGCCTTTACGAAGAAGGACATGAAACCGAGCTTGATACCGTGTTTCTTCACAAACTGGTCTTGGTATTGCTTGCGCAAATCCATGACGGGCTGCATGTCGACCTCATTAAAGGTGGTCAACATCGCGGCGGTGTTCTGCGCTTCTTTCAAACGGGAAGCGATTACTTTACGCAATTTGGTCATGCGCACGCGCTCTTCGCGAGCGCCTTGATCTTTTGGCGCTGTGCCTTGGGAAACAGCGGATGTGCTGGGCGTTGGTGCGCTTTCCTTAGTGGCGATATGCCTTTGCACATCTTCCTTGGTGATACGGCCATCTTTACCGGAACCTGAAATTGTTGCGGCGTCAAGATTATGATCACCAATCATTTTGCGTACGGCCGGTGACAACGGGGCATCACTTGATCCGCCGGATGACTTCTCGGATGCATCGTCCTTTTTCACTTCGGCCTTGTCTTCTTTAACTTCTTTTTTGTCGGATTTGGCATCGGCCTTTTTTGGTGTATCATTGGCGACCGCGCCTTCGTCCAACTGGCCGAGAACCGCGCCGACTTCGACTGTTTCGCCCTCACCCACTGTAATTTTCGAAATCACACCATCGCTGGGCGCGTTCACTTCCAGTGTGACCTTGTCTGTTTCCAGCTCTACAATCGGCTCATCAGCCTTAACCGCTTCGCCTTCTTTTTTCAGCCACTGTGCGACAGTCGCTTCGGAGACAGATTCACCAAGTGTGGGGACAACTATTTCAGCCATTTTTATTTCCTAAATTTGTTATTTATTGCTTTGGAATTACTTACCCGCAAGCATACGCCAAGGCAAGGGGCTTTTAAAGGTTTTTTGCGGTTAATTCGGGTTTTTTAGAAATGCTGCCAGCCTGTTTGCTCAAACGCAATCTCCGTGCCGCTTTCATCCATGGCACTTACGCTTGGCGCGCCCTCCTCAAAATGACCGATCGCCTGTAATCGCACGCCGAGTTTTTTGGCCTGCACTATCAGGCGCTATACTCAACAGCAATTGATAATCATCGCCGCCGCAAAGTAGCTCCTGCACACTCACGCACCTGCTTGCAAGAAGATGCGAAACCTCTTCGGAAAATTCGATTTTACTTGCCTCAATGATAGCATGAAGATTTGACGCTTCGGCGATGTGCCCGATATCAGCCATCAGCCCGTCAGAGATATCCAGCCCCGCATGTACGCCCCCGTTTTTTAACAGCGGTACGAGCGCGGCAGGTGGATCGGGAATAGCATAACGCTGCACGCATGCCTCGGGCACCCCGCCTAACTCGCCGCGCAAAGATTGCAAACCGCAATAAGCATCGCCCACCGTGCCAGAGAGCAGAATAACATCGCCCACCTTCGCACCGGAACGGGTTAAACTACGCCCCTGATTAACAAGGCCAAATGCTGTAATTGAAATTGACACCCCGCCCTTGGTCGAGGTCGTATCGCCGCCGCTGCAAAACACACCATATTTTTCATTATCAGCGGCCAGTGCAGACGTAAAGCTGCGCAGCCATTTCTCCTCGACCTGCGGTAAAGCCAGACAAAGCTGATAACAATATGGCTGCGCGCCCATAGCAATAATGTCCGAGATATTACTGCGGAGCGCTTTGTGCGCGATTGCGCCTGCGTCTTGATCGGCGAAGAAATGCACATCGGCATTCAACGTGTCACTTGTAACCACCAGCTCCTTACCGCTTGGCACTTGCAAAACGGCCGCATCATTGACAAAACCGCCTGCCTCGGCGCGGCCTTCCGATAAGGGCAGAAACAGAGATTTAATCAGTTCGAATTCCTGCATAGACCATTATTTCCAAAAAGCATGGAAATGATGCACGGGACCATGACCGCGCCCGACTTTAAGATCCTGGCCTGCTTGCAAAGCATGGGTGACATAAGTTTTGGAGGCCCGCGCGGCCTCGGCGGGCGGTAGGCCTTTGGCCAGATAACAAGCCAGCGCGCTGGAGAGTGTGCAGCCCGTACCGTGATTGTGAATGGTCTTGACCCGCGTGGCCTCCATAACCTCCAGCGTGCCATCTTCATCTGCATAAATATCCTTGGAGGTCGGCCCGCCTAAATGCCCGCCTTTCAGCATAACGCCGCGGGTACCCAGCCCCAGCAAAGCCTTGGCCATATCTTCCATGTTAAAACGGAAATCATGTTCTAAGGATTTGCCAAGCAATATTTCGGCCTCAGGCACATTTGGCGTTATTACGCGCGCCAAAGGCACCAGCGTTTTGCGCAAGGCCACAATTGCATCTTCATTCAGCAAACGATCGCCGCTGGTTGCCAACATGACAGGGTCTAAAACGACATAGCCGGGCTTATGGCGCTGGATGGCCTCGCCAATGACACCGATTGTTAGCGGTGAACCAGCCATGCCGATCTTCACCGCATCCACACGAATATCGGCAAAGACCGCATCAATCTGATGCGCGACAAAATCATGCGGCACCTGATGCACGGCGTCCACACCCTTGGTATTTTGCGCGGTTAAGGCCGTGAGCGCGGCCATGCCATAGCATCCCAAGGCCGAAAACGTCTTCAAATCGGCCTGAATACCCGCCCCGCCGGATGGATCGGAGCCTGCAATGGATAGAATATTGGAAATCATAAATGCAACCTTTTGTAGGTTTTTATATTAGCGTTCCATAAGCTTAGCAAATTTTCGCGCCGCCTCACAAGGATCATTGGCCGCAGAAATGGCGCGCATCATGGCAAGCCCGTCCGCGCCCGCATCCAGCACCTGCCGCGCATTATCTGTTGTAATGCCGCCAATGCCGACAACAGGCACGGGAGAGCTCTTGATTAATGCCGCAAACTTTTCCGCGCCCAATACGGGCTTGCCCTTATCGGTTTGCGTCGGAAAGAAAGGCCCCGTGCCGATATAATCGACCTTTGCGGAATCAACCGCGCTTATGTGCTCTTCAGTGAACGCGGTCAGACCTAGAATTGCATTCTCGCCCAGTATCTTCCGCGCTTCAGCGGGTGTAATATCGCCTTGCCCGATATGGGCGCCGTCCGCACCCGCATCGCGTGCAATATCGACATAATCATTGACCAGAAACGGAATATTATAGGGCTTTAACAGCTCGCAGAGCATTGCCGCCTGCGCCGCCACCAAGGGCTTAGGATCAATTTTATTGCGCAATTGCACCATGGTAACGCCGCCTTTTGCCGCCGCCATGACAACCTCCGCAATATCCCGCCCCCCGCAAGCATGCGGATCGGCAACGAAGTAGATAGATAGGTCGAAGTTTTTTCGTGCTGCCATTATTCTATGGTCAATGCTTCATCCACCAGTTTCGCCTGCTCGATATTGTGACGCTTCATCAAACCTGTGGCCGGAGCCGCGGCGGCTTTGCGTCCTACGAATTTGGCGCGCTGGCAAGGCTTGTGCTTCACCTTGATCAGGACATCTTCGATGAACGGATCAACGAACTGCCAATACCCCTGATTTTTCGGCTCTTCCTGACACCAGACAACATCGGCGTTTTTATAGGCCGCAAACTCTTCTTCCAAAGCCTCGTCAGGGAAAGGATAAAGTTGCTCAAGACGCAAGATCATCACATTATCAATGTTACGCTCGCGGCGTTCCTGCAGAAGGTCGTAATAAACCTTACCGCTACACAGCACCACGCGCTTGATCTTGTCAGGCTTGGCCAGTTTCTGCTGGTCGTCATCCCAGAGCACGCGGTGGAACGTGCTGTCGGGGCCGAACATATCAATCGGCGATACCGCCAATTTATGACGCAGCAATGATTTCGGCGTCATCATAATCAACGGTTTACGGAAATCACGCAGCATCTGGCGGCGCAGAATGTGGAAATAATTGGCAGGCGTCGTACAGTTCGCAATCTGCCAGTTATCCTCGGCGCACATCTGCAAGAAACGCTCGGGACGCGCGGAGGAGTGCTCCGGCCCCTGCCCTTCATAACCATGCGGCAAAAGCATCACAAGCCCGGACATCCGCAGCCATTTGCTCTCGGAGGAGGAAATGAACTGGTCAATAATGACTTGCGCACCATTGACGAAATCGCCGAACTGCGCTTCCCAGAGCACAAGAGTTTTCGGGTCGGCCAACGTGTAGCCATATTCAAAGCCAAGCACGGCCATTTCCGATAGCGGGCTATCATGACATTCAAATTTCGGCTGGTCATCAGAGACATGCTGAAGCGCGATATGCTGCTCACCATTTGTCTGATCATACCAAATAGCGTGGCGTTGCGAGAACGTACCACGGCCAACATCTTGTCCTGATAAACGCACGGCAAAACCATCGGTCAAAAGCGTACCGAAAGCCAGCGCCTCGGCAGTTGACCAATCAAATCCCTCGCCGGTTTCCAGCATCTTGGTCTTTGCATCCATGACGCGTTGGAGCTTTTTATTAACGTCAAACCCCTCAGGCACCTTGGTAATTATGCCGCCGACATTTTTAATTTCATCCACGCCGACACCCGTTTTACCGCGGCGGGGGCCTTGCGGGGCGGTTTGCAGCCCTTCCCATGCACCGCCAAGCATATCGGCGCTGTTTGGTTTAAAGCTCTTGGTGGCCTCGAAGGCTTCATCCAGATAGTTGTAGAATTCGTCAACGATATCTTTGGCTTCTTGCTCACCCAGAACGCCTTCGGCGATCAATTGCTGCGCATAAATCTCGCGTGCTGTTTCCTGCGTGGCGATTTTTTGATACATCAAAGGCTGTGTGAAGGCAGGCTCATCGCCTTCGTTATGACCGTAACGGCGGTAACAGAACATGTCGATCACGACATCTTTTTTAAACTTATGACGGAATTCTGTGGCGATGCGCGCAACATGGGTTACGGCCTCGGGGTCATCGCCGTTTACATGGAAAATCGGCGCAGAGAGCATTTTGGCCACATCGGTAGAATACGGGCCGGAGCGACCGAATTTCGGTGTTGTCGTGAAACCGATCTGGTTGTTGATCACGATATGGATCGTACCGCCCACGCGGTAGCCGGGAAGCTCGGAAATCATCAATGTCTCGGCGGTCACGCCTTGACCTGCAAAAGCGGCATCTCCGTGCAGCAATAACGGCAGAACCTGAATGTTCTCATGATCTTTACGCTGCACCTGCTTGGCGCGCACTTTGCCGATCACCACCGGATTAACAAATTCAAGGTGGGACGGGTTGGCGGTCAAAGACAGGTGAATATTATTACCGTCAAAGTCACGGTCGCTAGACGTGCCAAGGTGATATTTCACATCCCCAGAGCCGAGCACATCATCTGGCGTTGAGGACTGCCCCTGAAATTCGGCAAAAATCGCGGTAAAGGGTTTGCCCATCACATTGGCCAGCACGTTCAAACGGCCACGGTGGGCCATACCGACAACAATTTCTTTCAAGCCCAGCTGCCCGCCGCGCTTCATAATCTGTTCCATGGCGGGAATAAGGGCTTCACCGCCATCCACACCGAAACGCTTGGTGCCGGGGTATTTTTTGTGCAGGAACTGCTCGAAAACTTCGGCGGCCACGATGCGCTGATATATCGCGCGCTTGCCTTCGGTGGTGAAATCCATCTGGTTGCGCGGCGTCTCAATACGGTCTTGCAGCCATGCTTTTTCTTCAGGGTCACCTAAATGCAGATATTCCATCCCGATAGTCGAGCAATAGGTTTTGCGCAGCGCATCAAGAATATCGCGCAGCGTTGCCGTTTCCATGCCCAAAACGCCATTGATAAAGATCGGGTGATTGTAATCCTCATTGCCAAAACCGTAATGCGCAGGATCAAGCTCGGGATGCTTATCAACTTCTTTCAAGCCGAGCGGGTCAAGATCAGCCAAAAGGTGACCGCGCGCGCGGTAAGCGCGGATCAACTGTAAAGCGCGGATAGAATCCAGCGCGGCGCGTTTCACCGCTTCGGGGTCTTTGCCCTCCAGCGCATCATTCACAGGGGCGCTCATGCGGTCGGTTATGTTTGCACCTGTACCCATGTGATCAAACCGGCGCGAAGCCTTTTTGTTTTCAGCCGGTGTCCAGCTAGCGCCGTTGAGTTCGGCAAGTAATGAAAGCTCAGTATCGTTCAGCCCTTTGAAGAATGACTGCCAGCTTTGATCGACATTCATATGGTTTTTCAAATACTGACTGTAAAGATGCGCAATATATTCCGCATTCATACCGGTCAGGAATGTCTGATTACCCGCTGCATTACTCATGTCTATTCTTTCTTATTTTATGTGCTTCATTCGTGGAAGTTAATTAAACAATAGGGACTTAATCATATCGCAAATGGAAATCAAGAGCCATATCGCATTTATAAAAAACTATTGTTGATCTTCCCCCTGCCCTACTTTACAAATCATATTATAAAAAATATTAACAGTGAGTAACGACAATGAGAAAATCAATCATCGCGGCAGCCTTCGCAGCAGCACTACCCGTTGGCGTCATGGCACAAGACTATCAAGCACCGCAACAATCTCAGGAAGCGCCCGACGAGATGTGCACGCCTGTTTCTCTTACCGAACAGTTTTGCATAGCCCTAAAAGACGGCAAGGCTCAAATTATGGCTATCGAAACACCGGAAGGCACCATACTTGGTATGCCCGGCGTAAAAATAGACGAAGCCGGTAATCAAACACCATGCATAGGTATTGTTGATCAACAGCTTAACCTGCACGGCTTGGTTTGTCAGGAAGCGGAGCAAAATGCGCCTGCCGAACAACCGGGATTTATTGCACCAAACTAGAGATTACTCGGATATTTTTAAAGCCGCAGACAATTGCGAGAGGGCCGATTTTTCGGACGGGCTGATATTGGCCGGGTGGCCTGTGTCATCATCTTTCATAGAAGAAAGTCCGCCAACAAATTTTCCGACCATCCCGCTCAGGAAGCCCTCTTTCTTTTCTTTTTCCACCGCGTCAAAGGCGCTAAGCTCGCTATGGGCTTGCGCCACCATTTTCCCGAGCTCCATAACAAAACGGCGATATTCTTTGGCTTCTGAAAGGCCGAATTCGGCCTGAATATCCTTCATAATATCTGGGGCTTGTTTTACGATGTAAAAACACTCCTCTTCCCAATTATCCCATTGCACTTTCAGCCGAATGATCTCGGACGCAACTTCCTGAACCAATCCTGATCCGGAATGAAGCTCGGCCAACGCAGGAACGCCGCGCTCAATCGCTTTCATTTCATTGGCATCATCAGCCTCCCCCTCAATATCATCGGCATGGCTAACCCATAACCCCGCTTTATACGGAAGGGAGATAATCGCCAAAGCTTTGTCTTCGGGAAGAGTTGATAAAACGCCCATAATTAAAAAATCCTTTGTTAAAATTTAAGGGTATTGAACACCAAGCGTATTGGCGAGCGAATAGAGCGCTTGGCGCTCCTTAAGGGATATATTTAAATACTGATCCATCGTTTTAAAAGAACGATGTTTACGCGCCGCCTGATAGCGCTCCTTATAATACATCAAATAAACGCGTAATTTGCTAACGAAATCCAGCTTATCGTATTCACGGAAAGCCAGCGCTACGGCCTCTGCAATTTCCAGCAAACGCTGCTTGAAAGCGCTCACTTCTTTTTCATCAACAGCTTCGTTCAATATATCAATGGCGTGCTGGCAATCTGTTGCGAGAGAAGATGTGTTTTTCCCCCATCTGTCCCATTCAGCACTATGCGCGATAGTTTCGGCCATTACATATTGAACAACTTCGGATCCAAATACATCCGTTGTAAACCCGTGAAGAATATTGGACAGAGCGATTTTCTCTTCATCATCGGCCTCTTCCCCGCCTGCATCATCGGCATGGCTAACCCAAACCCCGACCCGATAGGGTAGAGAAATGATTAATTCGCGCTGGTCGCTTGGTAAATCATCAAGAAAGCTCATGAAAAGACCCTTTAAAATTCATCCTCTCATCATACTATGATTTGTATGGAGGCTCAAACAGTTATCTTCTCCAACCAAGGCTCAATCTTCCAGCATTTCGCGGGAGCGCATAGGCATAGAATCAATCAGACCGAATATCCACTCAATTGACACGGAATGATTTTCAGGTGCCCAGACCTGTTTTAATTCACCGTCCTTACCAACCAGCACCACAGAAAACTTATTATTATCTGTGCCCAGCTGGTCCTCCATAAAACCTTGCTCCGCGGAATCCATATCGTACCAGCCGCGATAATCAAAATCGCTAAGCTCGTCAATCTCATCCAGATCATCATACCGAAAACGGATCACAGCGACATCGCGCTCCTTTAATCCTTCGATATTCGCACGCAAAATATTCATTTGCTCCGTGACCATCGGGTTATCCGGATTGCCCGTTAAAACCAGCGCACGCGCTCTCCATTGTAAGGTGCGAAACACAGGCGGTTTGGAGCGCGCCTGAAGCTCCTCAATAGGAACCGGAATGGCCTCCTCCTGCGTCATTGTGGTTGATGCGCTATTCTTTTTGCTTTTTGCATAGGCCTCACCGGGGGCTGTAACAGCCATTATAGCCGCGCCGAGAAGGGATAGTTTTTGAATACGGTTCATTTATATCTGCCTTATTTGTTCAGTCACAAATGTAGGATAGCGCAGTTGATTATCAAATGCTTTGCATAAAAAAAGCCCCTGACAATCAGAGGCTTTCTTAAGAATTTTTTTATGAACGCTCTATTTAAGCGGCCATTGCCTCAACCACAGCATCACCCAAGCCAGCAGGGCTTTCGGAGACTACAAAACCGGCCTCGCGCATGGCTTTCATCTTGGCAGGTGCGGTATCATCCGCGCCGGAGATCAAGGCACCGGCATGGCCCATACGCTTACCCGGAGGGGCTGTAGCACCGGCAATAAAGCCTGCAATCGGCTTTTTCTTCGCCAAAGATTTATAATATTCGCAAGCTTCTATTTCGGCAGTGCCGCCGATCTCGCCGATCATCAAGATGGCTTCGGTTTCATCGTCATCCATGAACATTTCGATACAATCAATAAAGTTCGTGCCGTTCACAGGATCGCCGCCGATACCGATACAGGTCGACTGACCAAGGCCAACCGCACCTGTTTGTGCAACGGCTTCGTATGTCAAAGTGCCGGAGCGGGAGACAATACCGACTTTGCCGCGCATATGAATGTGTCCCGGCATAATACCGATCTTACATTCACCCGGCGTAATAACACCCGGGCAATTCGGGCCGATCAGGCGTGTTTTGGAACCATCCAGCGCGCGGCGAACCTTTACCATATCCAGAACCGGAATTCCTTCAGTGATACAGATTGCAAGCTCAACGCCCGCGTCAATCGCTTCCAAAATCGCATCTGCTGCAAACGGCGGGGGAACGTAGATTACGGATGCATTGGCACCGGTCTCGTCCACGGCATCTTTCACCGTGTTAAAGACAGGAAGATCAAGGTGCTTTGTGCCGCCTTTACCGGGCGTAACACCGCCGACCATTTTTGTACCATAGGCAATCGCCTGTTCGGAGTGGAACGTCCCTTGGGAGCCCGTGAACCCCTGACAAATGACGCGAGTGTTTTTATTAACGAGGACTGACATGCTTTCTCCATTGATTAATTACAACTCTGTTATAAAGGATAACGCCCATGAATCAACACAGTTTATAGAAAAAATCACAGCTATCTTGTCTTATTTTTCTTGCGCCTCAACAAATAAGACCGTAATAAATTTATATAAAAAAATAAAAAAATAAATACAGGGACAAGACATTGAATAATAAGTTAAGAAATGCGTTTCTTGGCGCCGTTCTTACGAGCGGGCTCACCGCGTGCACAGCTTCTCAGGGAATTCTCCCCGTTGCAACCGATACAGATAATGATATCGATACCAGTTACCATCCCATTATTGAAATCCGTGATGTCATTACATTAGGAGAAACATACAGAATTGAGTCTGAGTTCAACAATGCTGTAAGAGCCATATACAATAACAACAATCCCAACCAGCACAGCATAACGATCACTATTGATTCCCCTGGAGGTGTCGTTAATGAAGGGTACCGCATAATGGATCAAATTAAAAACAGCCCTATGCCGGTTCATTTAAAGTGCGAAAACCAAGCAGCATCCATAGCAGCCATCATCTTAATAGCGGCCACCGGCATCAACCGCGATGCCACAGAGGATTGCAGCATTATGATCCATCAATCTTATTTTAATATTTTTGACCCGCATATTCCCAACCGTATAATAGGAAAAACCATATATGAGGACATGCAGCCGCATTATGAGATCGTAAAACAAAATCCCGCGTCCCAGAAAGTCACCATTAAGCAAAAAGGCTACCCTCCTTATGATTTATCGCGCACTACATTAATATACTGGTTTGAAAAATTGGCCGAGTACAGAAATACGGTTAAAGACAAACTATCTGCTACTACATCTTTAAACCCCAATGACATTGAAATTATGCTGGGAAAGGGAGATGTTTATTTTTCAGCGGAAAGCGCCGCCTTTGCAGGAATGATTGATACCATTAACGGTGCCCCACCTACAGAGATGCAACTTCAACAGGGACAGATAGAATTCTGCAGCAACCTTCCGCAACTTAGCCTCTGTACATAAATACTATAACAAAGAACATTATTTTTCATAAATATTGACAAATCAAGCTTATTCCTTTTTAATATGCCAACGCTTACAAACAATAATTAAATTGGAAACAGGATCTGCCATGATTAAATCTCTTGCTATTAGCGCTGCAACAGCCGCTTTCATCACAGCAACCGGCGCTCAGGCGCAAAGCGTGGAAACGCACCAAATGGAAGCCCTCCCTATCAATACAATAACAACACAATATATACAAAGCACGGCAACAGCAGAGCAAAAAGCTTGCCCCAAAGACACCCCCGTCGGCAAACTAACCCAAGAGCAACGTAGAGTATGCTTCGGCGAACCTCAAGAAGAGCCATTCGTTATACGGCTGCATGGCGGCGTGGACGAGGGTAGCGCAAAGCAAATCATCGAAAGCCTGTTGCAATTCTCGCATGAAGATCCTGATAGGGAGATTGTTTTTTATATCAATTCCCCGGGTGGCCACACCATACAATCCATGGCAATTTACGACACTATGATGGCTATTCCTAATGATATACGCACTATTTGTGAAGGTCGCGCAATGTCTGCCGGTCATATGCTGTTAACGGCGGGAACACCTGGACTACGTGAAGCGCGCCCGAATTGCAAAGTCATGGGCCATCAGGTCAGCATCGGCACGAGCGGCACAGTTGAAGATAACCGTATCCGCGCAGAGTACTCAGAAGACCTCAATAATTCCCATATCGGCGTTATTGCCCGCCACAGTGGATGGAACAGCAATGTTATCCGGGACATTACTGAGCAATGACGTTTTCTTGACCGCAGAAGAAGCGCTGGAAATGAACTTTATTGACAGGATTATCGAACCGATAAAACCGCCCCCGCCCGAAGGCACCAAAGGCCGCGATGACATACCGGCCTGGCTTTGCGAGGGTACACGCGGCGATATTCTGCGTGCCTGTGCCGGACGCAATTTTGATTAGAACCTAGGCATACCTGCTTTTAAAAATTTATAGCTTAAAAAGAATGTGACGAGATGAAAAAATCCCCCGACTATAAAAAATCTCTAGCGCTCTCGCTTACCCTACATGCAGGTGTATTTGGTGGCATGCTTGCCTTGGATGAACCCAATCACGTGCCTGATACAAATATTGATACATTGCATGATATTGTGGACCGCATAAACACTTCCGCTGTAACGCGCCACCCCCTTAAAGGCGACCGCGAAACAATCATGAACACATATGGCGCGGAAGTTTTCATTCCGCTAGATGGGGAGATTAACGAAGATAGCGCAAACCGCTTCAAACGCAACTTTCAAAATGCCAATCAGGGCTACGCCAATGATTACTTTGTCACGGTTTCCACCAATTCTGGCGGCGGATACGTATATTCTGGATATGAGATAGCCAATGAAATTAACAACTCGCCCGTTCCCACCCGCATACTGTGCACCCAACAAGCCGCGTCTATGGCGGCAATGATTTTAATAACGACAGCCAATGCATTCACCCGGGACGCCACCAATGATTGCAATCTGATGCTCCACGCCCCTTACGATAGAATTGAGTTCGGCGATAAGACCGTAAATCTGAAAATTAGCGACTACGCCTTGGCAGAAGAATTAATACGCGATAATTCACATGGCCAGATTTTAGGGGTGCCATACAGCGTTATCAATGAAAATGGCCTCTATGATGTAGCCTATCTGGAAATGACCTTAGAACGAATTGAGGAAAGCCGCCGCAGTCTCGAGACATTATCCGCAGCCTTTGCAAGGTCAATAGCAGAAAATTCACGTTTGACCGAACACGATGTAACCCTTCTGTTTGAGAAAGGCGATGTCTATCTGAATGCTTTCGAAGCCCAGTTCTTAGGCTTGATAGATCATATTGAGGGCGCACAGATGGATGAAATAAACGCACTCGTAAGTAAAACAAGCTTTTGCACAAGCCATCCTGAAATCAGCCTGTGCCGTGAGGAGCCTTCGTTATCTCAGGCTCCCCAGTTTTAGATATCTAGAATGCAAAAAGGACCCCCGTAGGGATCCTTTTAATTATTCACTTACCTAGAGAGCGCATTAAGCCGCCTTTTGTGCCTCTTCGGTTGCCTTAACAACCTTCTGGGCTGCATCGGCCAGATCGTCGGCAGAAATAATCGGCAGACCTGATTCGGCCATCAATTTTTTGCCCTGCTCGACATTTGTGCCTTCAAGACGCACAACCAGCGGTACGTTTAAGGAAACTTCCTTCGCCGCGGCAATTACGCCTTGCGCGATCACGTCACATTTCATGATCCCGCCAAAGATATTGACCAGAATACCTTTAACGTTCTTATCGGACAGAATGATCTTGAAAGCCGCTGTCACGCGCTCGGCAGTAGCGCCGCCGCCGACATCACAGAAATTGGCAGGCTCGCCGCCATACAGCTTGATAATATCCATAGTCGACATCGCAAGACCGGCACCGTTTACCATACAACCGATATTACCGTCGAGGCGCACATAGGAAAGCTCCCAATCTGTGGCTTCTTTCTCATTGGCGTCTTCTTCGCTCTCGTCGCGCATTGCGGCGATTTCTTTTTGACGGAACAGCGCGTTCGGATCAAAATTCATCTTCGCATCCAGCGCCATAACTTCGTCACCAGCCAAAATCATCGGGTTAATTTCAACGATAGAGGCGTCGGTTTCAATGAAGCATTTATATAGATTGGTGAAGAATTTCACGGCAGATTTCACCTGATTGCCCTCAAGACCCAGACCAAATGCCAAACGGCGCGCGTGGAAACCGCTCATACCGCTTACAGGGTCAATGGATACTTTGATAATCGCATCGGGGTTTTCTTCGGCCACTTCCTCGATCTCCATACCGCCTTCGGTGGAAACCATGAATGTCACACGTGATGTACCGCGGTCCAGAACGACAGAGCAATAATATTCCTTGGAAATATCCACGCCGTCCGTGACGTAAAGACGCTGAACCTGCTTGCCCTCAGGACCGGTTTGTTTGGTGACCAAAGTCTTGCCCATCATGGCTTCGGCGGCTGCGCGCACTTCATCCACGGTTTTGCAAAGACGAACGCCGCCCTTGCCTTCGGGATTGTCTGTAAAGTGACCGGCACCACGTCCACCGGCATGAATTTGCGCTTTCACAACAAACAGGCTGGAATTCATGGATTCGGCGGCCTTAACCGCTTCATCTACGCTCATGGCGGGAATGCCGTCCGGCACGGCCACACCGTATTTTTTTAACAATTCTTTGGCTTGATACTCATGGATATTCATGATCTACGCGCTCTCTTATTCTTCTTTAATGTTGAAACTATAAAACCTGATTTGCTTTTAGCACCTGCTTGGCCGTTTGCAAAGCCCTGCGCCGCAAAAAAATTATTTATTGGAGGATAGAAAAAATTAAGAGGTTATTAACCCTTTATGTCTATTATGAAAAGCAATTACAGAGGGTTCGCAAAGTTAAGTCGTAATTTTGACGAAACCCCGAAAAAGCCTTATAATAGGGGCGTAGGCGAAAACTATAAAAAAATAAAGCCTAAAAAAAACTATAAGCGGACAAACCGCATGGGTAATAGAGTAATAATAGAGGTCAATTATGGGTCAAATGACGCCGAACGGTGTGGCAGAGCTAAAAGAAAACCCGCAGGAGCCAAATCCTGCCGCCGGTATTGACGCGCAGCCCCTCCTCCCCATCAATGAATTCTTCAATGCATTGGACAGCGCCGTTCAAGAAGATCCGGCCGCCGAAGATGCCGCAAATCTTTTAATTCGAGAAATACAAAAAACAACAGGGCTTTATACCGATAACCCCGATATGCAGGCGCAGGCTTCTTCCCGTATGGAACTGCTCAATACCGCCATTCAGGACAGTAATATGCCTGAAGAGATTAAATCTTCTTTCAACAATATTTACACCGCCTCCGTGGACAGCCCGCAGTTTCTGAATGTTTTAAACGGCTTTATATCACAAGGCGGCGGATCTATTTCCGGTATTGCCGGCGCTGCCCAGCGTTTGGACGAAGAAAGAATCGCAAAGCGCAATGACGCCGACAACCGCGCTTCCGCGGCAGCCACGGCCAGTATGGTTTACGATATACAAAAAAACATACAAAATAGCCTAGGTAATTTCTTCGATAGAAATAAGGAAGCAATCGCACAAGCAGCCTCAGCAGCAGTAGCCACCGAGAAAGCTCACGGTACTGAAGCAGCCGCACAACTATTTGCAGATAAATTAACCCCGTTGCAGATAGAAGAGTTGCAGGCTTTCCGCGAAAACAATCCAGACGCAACTGAACAGGATATGCGCCAACTTATTGATGGTATGCTTGAGGGGAGCGGAGAGCAATTGGCCGCAGAAGGTGCCAGCACGGCAACAGTTAACCGCGCCGAAGAAATTGGTCGCGAACAGTTAGAAAGCCAAATGGCTCAGATACGACAAAATGCGGATAAATTAGAACAAACCAATAAAGATTTCACTTTAGAGACGCGAGATTACGCTTCAGACATCATGGCTTATTTTGCGGCGGGAATAGATTTCACCGTAGATGGCTTTAACTCATCACAAATTGAAACCAAAGCAGATCTGAACGCCTTAGTCGACCATATGTTTGAAGAATCATCCCTGAGTATAGCAGAACAAAGAGCGGGACTTGCTGAATTAGAAAATGAATATGCCACACTAAACGCAGATATCAGTAGCTTCTTCGGACAATTCCAATCTGCCGTTGGCCTAAATAGCGAAGAACAAGCCCTATTGGATCAAATGGCTCTGGACATTGCAGAACAAGAGCACATCATCAATTTGCGCGAAGAAGTCAATGCCTTAAGCAGAGTGGAAGTCGAAGGACTCATGGCACAAATAGAGGATCCATCTGACATTGATGTCGACTTTCTAAAGCAAGCAATCGTAAATATGAATCCCGACCTAGCAAGCAAAGTGCAAGAATTAAACGATCTTATGGGTTTGGAGCAACACAATCCAATTGTTCAAATGCAGGCGTTGCTGGAAGATCAGGGGCTTGAATTAACAGATGTTCAGCGTGCTGATTTAGAAAATTTCATTGAAGAATTCACAACCCTACAAGCCGATTTGGCGCAAGCCGAGCAAGAATTTGCTGCACAAGCAGAAGCGGCCGCAAATATGATGAGTCCGGATGGCATACTTATGCAATCCGAAACTTTCGGACGTAGCGCAGGTATAATATCTGCTGTTGCCGATCCGCAAATGCGCGTTGATTTAGCTTATGATGAAATGCAAAAGGCTCAGGCAAGAATGGCTGATTTTGTTCAGGGAGAAGGCGTTGCAATAGAACAAGAGCCGGAACAGGTTGCGCCTGAACCTCAGCCGGAAGAGCCGTCCCACTGGGAGACACAGACAGACATCATGGCGCAAGAGTTGGCTGCTATGGAGACTGTAACACGCGCAGATTTCGAACAAATTATGTATGACAATATGGTTATAGATGGTATGCGCGATGGTGTTAGCCCTATGTTAGAAGCTAAATTACTTGAACTCGTCCCGGATTTTGAATTTGCAGAGATGAGTATTGAAGATCATATCATTGTCGCTTTTATCGAAAATCAGGACACACTCTCACAGCAAGACATTGAACTTATAATTAGCGAAGCCGGAATTGATGGCGCCGAATTTCAAGCCACAGTGGACAAGATGATTGCCAAATATAGTAATCACCAAGATTTCACTATTGATCCCCCTGTCGGCACCGCCGCCGCGCAATATGAACAGGATGATCCTGAGCTTGCTGCAAACGAGCCTGCGCCGCTGTCTGCAGCGCAGCCGAGCGAGCCGGAGCCCGAAGAACAGCAATACGCAAATAACAGTATTGCCCAGAACCCTACACTACCAATGTAGGCTGCGTGAAATTTGACGCTGAGCGAAGTTTCGGGTATATTTAAAGTATAAAAAAAGCCGTTCAAAGAAACGGCAAAGTAAAATTAGAGGGTGTTATAAGATGAGTGCAGCTGATGAAATCAGAGCAGAGCTTGATCTCGAAAATCAAAGACAAGCCAAAGAAGAAGTCGCCGCGCAAGCGCAGATAGTTGCGGCAACAGAAGGCAGAACGGTATTCGCCGATCCCACCGATGATCATATTAAATATTTCAACTATGTAGAAAGCAACGGGTTTTTGGCCACGTTTTTCGAATCACTTCTGGTGAATTTCGGACCGAACCCTGATCCGGGTGTCGAGGCCGCCTTCCAACGTGACTTATATTATGATGCCGCGGGCTTTACCAGCGGCGATGCGGCAACCGACCACCGTATGCAGTTCGCTCGTATTGCGGGTACAAACGCCCCCACCCCTGCCGGAAATGCCGATCTTAGCGAGAGAATCGCTCCTGTTTCAACTTTTTCCCGCGGTAGCGGCCGCCCCGTGGAGAGGGTTTATGAACGTGCCGATGAAATTTACGGCGAAAGACTTGCCGGAGTCTCCCGCAATATGCATCAAAATTTTGATCAAGCTGCGTCCGCTTCAGAGAGCGCACCGACACTTGTAGCAGATAATAATTACGCGCCGGAACTTCCCAGCCCCGCCGCGTAAAAGATTTTAACTCCCAAACTATCCCAGCAAGGTGTGCTTTTTAAGCCGCCTTGCTCATTTTAAACAAGTGGGAAACCGCATCGCGCTCCTCACGGAGTTCTTTATCGGTGGCATCCATACGGCCGCGGGCAAAATCACTAATCTCCAACCCTTGTACAATCTCGTATTTGCCGTTCTTGCAGGTCACGGGATAGCCGTAAATTACGCCCGGCTCGATACCATATGACCCGTCCGATGGAATGGCCATGGAAACCCAGTCCCCATCAGCCGTTCCCAGCGCCCAATTTCGCATATGATCAATCGCCGCCGAGGCTGCAGACGCCGCAGAGGAAAGCCCGCGCGCTTTGATAATCGCTGCGCCGCGCTGCTGCACAGTCGGAATAAAGTCGCTTTCATACCATTTCTGATCGACCAGAGACATCGCATCCTTACCATCAACTTTTGCATGGAACAAATCAGGGTACTGTGTAGAGCTGTGATTGCCCCAGATCGTCATCTTTGTAATATCGCTCGGGTGCTTACCGGTTTTCTCGGCCAGCTGGCTAAGCGCGCGGTTGTGATCGAGGCGCACCATAGCGGTAAAGCATTTCGGATCAAGATCAGGCGCATTTTGCTGGGCAATCAGGGCATTGGTATTGGCCGGATTGCCAACAACCAAAACCTTTACGTCACGGCTGGCGTGGTCATTTAGGGCGCGACCTTGCGGACCGAAAATGCCGCCATTGGCGGTGAGAAGGTCGGAGCGCTCCATTCCGTCTTTACGCGGCATCGCGCCGACAAGAAACGCGTAATCGGCATCTTTAAAAGCCACATTGGCATCATCAGTGGTCACAACGCCCGCTAATGTGGGGAACGCGCAATCGTTGAGCTCCATCACCACACCGTCCAGCGCGCCTAGCGCAGGGGTAACTTCAAGCAGTTGCAAAATAACAGGCTGGTCTGGACCAAGCATTGCGCCGGAGGCCAAACGGAACAAAAGCGCGTAGCCGATTTGTCCGGCCGCGCCGGTCACAGCTATTCTTACAGGGGATTTCATAGTTCAGGTACCTTTCTTGGGGTATTTCAAAATTGAATCTTATACCCAGAGAAAATACCACTATTATACGGAATTTCAAATGATTGGTTCAGCGCCGCGCGATCAAGAAGCCTTTTTCAGCCCTAAGAACTCCAACTGCCAGTCAATATCGTCTTGCGAGAGCGGATAATCGGTGCCATCGCGGGGATAAATCAACTCTTTCGGTGGTACCATCCCCATATCCTTTTGTAATTGTAACGCCATACGCATAGACAGACCCGCATGCCACGACAGCGCGATAATCGGCTTGGGCGCTTTCATATCGAAGATACGCATCACGCGCGCGCTATCGGTTTTAATCATCTTGGCAATGGCCGCGCTTACAAATTCACGGTCGCGCATAGCCAGTGCATCGGAAATCGTCTCCTCGTTCAAACGGCCTTCCTGCAGAACATCTTTCAAGCGTTGCTCAACGGTTTTATCATCACGCCCCTCTTCGGTGGCATAATCCATGCGGCGGCGGAATACGGCGGCAACTTCCTCGGCCAGCTCGGGCTCAATATCCTCGCGCGCCATCAAAACATCGCGCACGGAAGCATCGACAAAGTCGGCAAGCTCGCGCACTACAGAGGCCGGTAATTTATTCCGGCTCGCAATCGGTTTATGCCACTCTGGGAATTCACGGGCGCGCTCTACCACCTCATGCAAGACGGTATCATCCATCTCGGCGCCATCATTGGATATAAGCGCCGTTCCCGCGGGACGGTCATTGCTCTCGATTACTGCCAGCGATACGGGCGCTCTCAATGTATTACGGCGCGCAATGGCTTCAATTGCCCAACTGGCGGGATGTGATTTTAAAATGCCCAACAAATCTTCGTCTGACAGCGCGGCGCAGAACCGCAAAATCGGCTCGGACACTTCGCGCTCCACATCACGTGCCAATTGCGCGGCCACTTTGGGCGGCGTATGGGCATGGTCTTTCAGCGTGCTGGAGAGCGCAACGCGCACTTTTAAAACCTCGTCCAGCGCCAACGTGCCAAGCGCCTGCACCGCGAACGCGTAAAGCTGGCTATGCTTGTCATTGGATAAATCAGGCAGTAAATCCATCAATCGCGCCGCCAGAGCAAGGCGCACATCCTGATCACTGTCACGTGCCAGAATGCCGGAGGCATGCATTGGCGTTGATTTGTTTTGCGCAACGGCTTTGCGCACTTTCGGGGATGGGTCGCTCTGGGCTAGATAATACAAAATTTCTTTCTGGGTATCGGTATCGCCGGCTAGGCTTAAACGCTCTTTTTCATTGGCAGATTTCAGTTTTTCCTTCTGAGCGTCATAATCACCGCCACTTTGATCCGTGCTACCTCGGCCTTTCTTATTTTTTCCAATTAATTTTCTTACCAGAGATATCATTGCAAATTCCGTACCATTCCTAGTGTGGCTGTCATTATAAGAATGCCATAAAATGATTTAGGTTCAATAAAGAAGATGTAAAGAAGGCGGGATTAAGCCAAAAAGAATAGTGGCCGTTCTCAGGAATATCCGTGGATCTGTCTGAAATCAAACGATTCCGGCATATTATAAGAGGCCAGCACCAGACGCTCGTCCATGCGTTCCATCATAAATTTACCCCAGATATTCAGCCCCAGAGTGCCGTCGCGATTGGCACTGAGAAACTGCCCATGTTTGACATCGGTAAGGGCAAAACGCTTAAAACGCTCGGCAAGTTTTTCTTCCATGCGGGCATTATATGCTGCCCCATCATTACAATGTTGGATATGACACAAATATGTATGAATCAAACCAAGATCGGTTCCCATATCCTCTATAATATCCTCGGAAACACTGTTCAACGCATCCATCATCCTGTCGGACAACTCGTTCTCGCCATTTAGAATTTCCAGTATTTCATGAGATATATGTGTAAGACGCGCCTGTTTTTGCCACGATGTTAATTCGTCCAGGCGCGATGACGCCATCAACAAATCGGCTATGCATTGTTGTTCGCGACTTTCGTCATTCAACGCCTTTACTCTACGGAATTCTTCAAATCTGTCTTTTGTCATTATTCGCGTGTCATTTCATCTTTAGGGGAAACGAGCGTTTTGATACCTGAATCGGCCTTCAAAGCCCGCACCTCTTCAGCGTTTTCATCCATATATTCTAGCACATAAGATCCCCATGCCGTTAACGAGAGTTCACCATCATCGCTACGGCGTGCCAGCTGGCGATCCAGCAAATAGGCATCCGCCTTTGCATTTTGATCAAAAACCACCCGCAAAGATGAAAATGCATGGATTTTACTTGGCTCACCGTTATTCAGCTCATCCGGTTTATCCGCTATGCGGCGCAGACCTATATGAACACGCCCGCGCCCTTCATATCCCTCAATCATGCCTTCGGCCACTTCGCGAATAGTTTGCAATATGTCGGGGTCCGTTGGCATTTCCGCAGTAAGCTCTTCAAGAATTTCGATAATATTGCGCTGGATATCATAGCGTACGGAGGGAGGAGAAAACATCAAAGTGCGGTTAATTTCGCGCAAGCGCGCGGCAATATCGCCCCACGCCTCCTCAAAAGCATCAGTATTATCAAGCATTTGTAGTCCCTGTTTATATTTTTTATTATTTTCAGGGATCATAACCCATGAATCGCTGGTGCGCAAAAACCTTAGTTGTTGCGCTGCATATATTCCGCCGAGCGCATTTCGTTTATCCGCGAGATTGTGCGCTCGAATTCAAAGGCGTGATCATGGCCCTTATAAAGTTTATCAGGGGGCGCGTCGGCCAGAAACAAGACGCGCGTGCCGGATTCATACAGGACATCAATTAAATTCATTAACCGTTTGGCCTCGTTACGGCGGTCGTATCCAAGGCGGGGTATCCCCTCCAGAAAAACTGTATTGAAAACAGATGTAATCGCCAGATAATCCTCCGCGCCCAATGGCTGCTCGCAAAGCTGGGCAAAGGTAAATCTCGCAACGCGTCCGGCGGCTTGTTTAACCTCGATACGGCGTCCCTTGACCTCGATATCCTTTTGGTTAATTTCGGCGCCGCGCGTCATGCTGTTAAAAACCTGATCGACCCGCGCCTTTGTGGCCGCGCTCAAAGGATGGAAATATACACCCTCCTGAGCCAGAACCTCGCTGCGGTAATCGGTCGGGCTGTCCAGATGGATGACCTCCAGCTTGTTTTTCAGCAAATCGATGAACGGCACGAAACGGTCGCGCTGCAGGCCGCCCTCATAAAGCCGGTCCGGTTCCCAATTGCTGGTTGCCACCACCACCACATCGCGGTCAAACAGCGCGGTAAACAAGCGCCCCAGAATCATCGCATCGGCCACATCGGTGACGTGAAATTCATCAAAACACAAAACCCGCGATTTTTCGGCCAGCCGCTCGGCCAGCAGGGGGATCGTCGCATCCACACCTTCGCGCACGCCATCGCTTTCACGGCGGGAATGGATATAATCATGCACATCAATCATAAATTTGTGAAAATGCACGCGGGTCTTGCGAATACCATCGGGCAAACATTCAAAGAACAAATCCATGAGCATGGATTTTCCGCGCCCGACCCCGCCATACATATACACGCCTTGCGGCTGATCTTTCGAGGTTTGACCTAGACCGGTGATCTTCTGGAAGAAATTGGCAGGCGGCGCGTCATGGGCCTCCATCAATTCATCATATAGCCTCTGCAGGGCCTCCACAGCCTTGGCTTGTTCAGGGTCGTTACGCAAATCCCCCTTGGCAATCAGAGCTTGGTATTTATCGCTCGGCATTTCAGACATTTTTCTTCGGCGTATTGAAACGTATAAGAAGGATAGAGATTTCGTATAGCGCCAATATCGGCAGCGCAAGCATCACCTGCGAGATCACATCGGGCGGTGTCAAAAATGCGGCCAGCACAAAGACCACTACAACCGCATATTTCCGCATCCGCGCCAGCCAATCGGCGGTAATAATCCCCGCCCGCCCCAACAGCGTGAGCAGCACCGGAAGCTGAAAACACAGCCCGAACGCGAATATTAGCGTCATGATTAAATCAAGATACTCGCTCACCCGCGCCTCTAACTGGATTGGCAGAACGGTATCGGCGCCGCTGGTCTGAAAGCTCAGGAAAAACGGCCACGCCATCGGTAATACTAGGTAATACACACACGCCCCGCCCAAAAAGAACAAGATCGGTGTGGCCATCAAGAACGGCAAAAACGCCCGCTTTTCTTTCTTATAAAGCCCGGGCGCAATAAACAGCCATAGCTGGGTCAAAAGCACCGGAAAGGTCAGAAAAATGCCGGCAAAAAACGCGACTTTCATATAGGTAAAGAACGCTTCGGTCAGGCCTGTATATATCAAGCGCTGCGACCCGCTACCCCCCATCGCCTCGGCCAGCGGGCTTACCAAAAAACCATAAATCGGCTCGACAAACCCAAAACAAAGCGCAGTACCAACCACCATGGTCAAAATCACCCACATCAAACGCTTGCGCAGCTCCAGCAGATGCCCCATCAGCGAAGCACTACCATGCTCAGGCAAAGCATCTTGCGCGGCGTCTTCCGTCTGCCCGCTCAACGCGGATTTATGGGCTTCAAGAGGATCATTTACGCTCATCATCGCCCTCCTCGGTCAAGGTATCAGGCTCGGCGGTGAGCGGCTCGGACGGGCTTTCAGTAGCTGCCAGTTGTTCGTCCTCGTCGGCGTCTTCATATCGCGCGCGGTTTTCCTCAAAATTGACTGAACGGCCAATATCTTCCATATCGGAATTTTGCATGAACTCTTCGAATTGCTGTGAAAACGCGTATTTCACGTATTGCAAACGGCGCACCAAACGCCCCAGCGCCCGCATCATCACCGGAAGCTCTTTCGGGCCAATAACCAAAACGGCCAGTGCCATAATTAAAATCAGCTCGCTCCAGCCAAAATCAAGCATCGAACATGCCTTGCGTTGTTAGGGATTAGATGTCTTTTTTGTCTTTGGTATCGCTTTGATCGGACACGCTTTTATTCGTATCATCCTCATCCTTCAAGCCTTTTTTGAACGACTTAATACCCTTCGCCATATTCTCCGCAATCAGCGGAACACGGCTGGCGCCGAATATCACCACGATCAAAAGAATAACGATTACTATTTGCCAAAGTCCCGGTGCCATAGGCCTACCCTTCCATAAAATCTTCGTCCGGCTCGTCTTCTGCCATTTCATCTTCGCGTTCGACTTGGGCGAATAAATCATTGGCGGCCGGAAGTGTATCAATTGCCGGGCGGCGATCCAGAAGGCCGGAAGCCTTCAAATCATCCAATCCGGGAAGATCCATAATAGAAGAAAGTGCGAATTGATCAAGGAAATCCGTTGTCGTCACCCAAGTTAATGGCCGCCCAGGTGTTTCACGGCGTCTGCCGGGCTTCACCCATCCCGCCTCGATCAAGGCGTCCAGCGTGCCGCGATGCGTCGCAACCCCCCGTATATTCTCAACTTCCGCACGGGTCACAGGCTGGTGATAAGCAATAATCGACAAGGTCTCCAATGCCGCGCGCGACATTTTCTTATGCACGTTTTTCTCTAGGCTCAAAGCCTCGCCGAGATCAGCGGCGGTGCGAAACGCCCAATGCCCATCAATATTACAAAGCTCGACCCCGCGACCTTCATAATCTTTCTGCAGCGCTTTCAACAGCGCGCCAACATCCGCGCCCTCAGGCATTCGCTCATGCAAATCTTGCGGCTTTAGAGGCTCGGGGGAGGCAAATAACAGCGCCTCCAAGATACGTTTATGCTCGGTGTTCATTATCACTTTCCTCTTCAATTGCGTTACCCTCATCATCCTCAACCATACGACTACGCATATATATGGGGCGAAACGCTCCGTCTTGTTTTATTTCTAATTTGCCTTGTTTAACAAGTTCCAACCCTGCAGTGAAGGTCGAGGCCAGCGCAGAGCGGCCATAGATTCTATCATTGACACCATCAGGCATAAAACTCTCAAGTGTCGTCCAGACACTGTGCATCCCTTTACGCGGAAGATTGCCGAGCATACGGGTCAAGCGGCTCATGGCATCTTCAGTGCTCATAACGTGGAATTCTGGCAGATCATAATGGGCATCTTCTCCCCGGCGCTGAATATCTCCATAGGCCTTCAGCAAATCATATAACGATACGCTCCAGCGCGTATTTGTGATTACACCCAGCCCTTCGGGGCGTCCACGGGTAAAAATATCCTGTCCCAATTGCGGGCGCGCCATCAATCCGTCAGCCGCCTTTTGCATGGCTTCCAAACGGCGCAATTGGAATTGCAACGCTTCGGCCATTTCCTGCGCGCTCAGCTCCTCGCCCTCCTCGGTTTTGGGCAACAACAAGCGTGATTTCAAATACGCCAGCCACGCCGCCATCACCAGATATTCGGCGGCCAATTCCAAATTCAACGCCTGCGCCCGCTCGATAAAGGCCAAATATTGTCGCGCCAGTTGCAAAATCGAGACCTGCGTAATATCAACTTTCTGGTTGCGCGCAAGATCTAGCAGGACATCAATCGGCCCCTCATAACCATCGACATTGATCAAAAGCTGATCGGCTTTATTCACAGTCGGTTCGGCAACGCGCGGCGGGTCTTCTTGAAATTCACCTTGCGCGGTTTTGGCTGGCTTTGTGCTCATGCCGCCAATTTCCGAAATTCTGCCGCCGTTTGCAAGCGTTTCAGAGCGGAATCCGCCAATTTCGGTGTTTTTTCAGCGATTTTGGCCATTAAATCCATCTCACCGCAGCAATGCAGCGCTAAATCACACCCTGCGGCCAGTGATTCCACTGCCATTTCGGCGGGGCTGCCGTAAGGCGCCAAGGCCTTCATGTCTAGATCATCACTGATCAAAACGCCCTCAAAGCCCATCTCGCCGCGGATAGTCTCGGATATAAGGCTCGGCGAAATCGTGGCAGGCCTGTCCGCATCCAGCGCGCTATAGATCACATGCGCGCTCATCGCCCAGACCTGCGCGCCGACTTCGGAGGCTGCTATATCTGCAAAAGGTTTAAAATCATTTGCGCGCAAGGTATCGGCATCTGTATCCACCACTGGCAACTCCAAATGCGAATCCGCCGCCGCGCGGCCATGGCCGGGAATATGCTTCATAATCGGCACGACCCCGCTGGCCAGATAATGGCGACACACGGATAGCGCCATGCGCGAAACAATATCGGCGCGGTCGGAAAAGGCACGGTCACCGATCACATCATGGGTTTCCGGCGAGAGCACATCGGCCACAGGCGTGCAATTGACATTAATTCCGCAGGCTTTCAGGTCATCAATCATTTGCAGGGAATTGAACCGCAGCGCTTCCAGCCCCTCCTCCAGATTGCCCTCAGCCTTCTCGCCAAATTCTCTTGCATTCGGATAGGCGCGCCATTTTGGGGTATTCAAGCGCTGCACGCGCCCACCTTCCTGATCAATCAATATCGGGCAATTGCGCCCCGATAAATCCCGCAGCGAATCTGTAAGCGCCCGCACCTGATCGGGATTATCGACATTGCGTTTGAACAGGATATAGCCAAACGGATTAGCGTCTTT
>CAXBAL010000003.1:0-31211 GCA_963973475.1 uncultured Micavibrio sp. | reverse complement strand
GCATTATCGCCGCGGCCCATTAGCTCAAGCCCTAAGCGATCAACCATGGTGGCTTCCATAGGCAGGCAGATCAAACCGCGCCCTTCTTTGGCCATAAAGTTGATATTTTCCGGTGTGGCGCACTCGGCAGCAATAATCAAGTCGCCCTCATTTTCGCGGTCTTCATCATCCACGATAATGACAGGCTTCCCTGCCTTCATGTCGGCCAGAATTTCTTCAATGCTGGAAAGTACGGTTTGGTCGGCCTCACCGAGGCGCTGATCGCGGATATCTGATTTATTCACCTGTTTCATGGCTCTTGTCCTATCATGCGGGCAACATAGCGTGCAAGCATATCAATTTCGATATTAAGTTTATCGCCGAGTTTGCGATCGGCCAGTGTTGTACGCTCCCAAGTATGCGGGATAATATTGACGCCGAAACTGCGCTTATCTACTTCGTTCACGGTCAGGGATATCCCGTCCAGCGTGATGGAGCCTTTGGGCGCAATAAAACGCATGATTTCAATAGGCGGGGTGATGGTTAGGCGTATGCTCTCTCCCTCCTCCCGCATACCAGTGATCTCGGCAAGCGCATCCACATGGCCATAAACCAGATGCCCGCCAAGCTCATCGCCCATGCGAAGGGACGGCTCAAGATTAACGCGGCTACCTCGGCTCCATGCGCCCAGATTGGTTTTTGAGAGCGTTTCTGCAGAAGCATCGACATGGAAAACGTCGCCTGTTTTCTCAGTTACGGTGAGGCAACAGCCGGAGCAACAGATCGAGGCACCGATTTTCTCGCAAGACAGATCGAGCGCATTGACCTTAATTGCAATGCGCACGCCTTCTTCTAGCGATGTAATTTGCTCGATCTTGCCGATATCCTGTACCAAACCGGTAAACATAAAATTTACACCCGCGCATAAGAGGTTAAAGTGTTATCGCCTAGATATATGCGCTTCTTTGCCGCCAAATTCAACGCTTTATTGATTGTATTGATATCGTAACCATGCAGCGCATCGACGCCGCCGACTAGTTTTTCAGGGGCTTGAAAGACCGCAATCTCGTCATACAGTTCTGATTTAATGAACGCAGTATGGATTTGCGGGCCACCCTCCACCATAATACGGGTCAAACCGTTTTCTTTTAGAATTTTAAGCACGGCGCCTAAGTCCTTCGGATTGCATTGGAATAGCCGTGCACCCTTCTCTTGCAGCGCGCCTATAAGCTCCGGTTCACCTGCCTCATACATGATCCATAGCGGTTCATTGACTGCGCTTTGCACCAAGTGTGAACCAATGCTTATGCTGAGCTTGCTATCCAGAACGATACGCACAGCCTTATGCACAAGCCCATCCACACGCGTGGTCAGCATTGGGTCATCAATGCGCACGGTACCGATCCCGCAGAGGATCGCATCATGGCGGCTGCGAAGCTGGTGGGCTTTGGCTCTGGCTAGATTATTGGAAATCCATTGCTGCGTTCCCGCTTGTCCGGAGACTTTCCCGTCGGCGCTAATGGCGGTTTTTAACGTGATAAACGGGCGGTTATCAGTATGGGTGAGGAAGAAGCCTTTGTTTAAATCGCGTGCCTGTTCATGTAAAACGCCAGTGACAACCTCGATGCCTGCGTCTTTCAGCATATCAATGCCCGCGCCGGACACTTCGGGGTTAATGTCGGTGCAGGCAATTATCACACGTTTTGGCTTGGTGGCAATGAGGGCTTTTGCGCAAGATCCACTCTGGCCTTCATGCGAGCAAGGCTCTAGCGTAACATAAACATCAGAGCCTTGCGCTGTGCTCCCTGCCTTATCCAGCGCCAGTTTTTCAGCGTGTGGGCGGCCTTGGTCGGCGGTGCGGGCAGCGGCGATGATTATTTCATCTTTAACAATAACGCAGCCAACGCTCGGATTGGGCGCTGTGCGGCCAAGCCCGCGGCGCGCATAGTTCATAGCCACTTGCATATAATACTGATCTTGCGGAATGGTCATTAAAACCCTTAAGCGGCGGATTGCTTTTTCTCGGAGAGTTTCTGGATATTGTTCAGAAACTCATTGAAATCATCCGGCTCGCGGAAGTCTTTATAGACGGAGGCATACCGGATATAGCCCACTTCGTCGAGTTCCATCAGTGCGCTCATAACTTCAGAGCCAATTTGGCGCGCCTCAATCTCGTGCTCACCTTGGGATTCTAGTTTGCGGACGATTCCGGTGGTGACTTTTTCGATTTTTTCGAATTCAATGGGGCGTTTTTGCAAGGCAATTTGCATAGATTTGATGATTTTATCGCGGTCAAAGGGTTGTTTGCGCCCACCGGATTTCAGCACGGTCATCTCGCGGAGCTGCACGCGCTCGAATGTGGTAAAGCGCTGCCCGCAATCAGGGCAAGACCTGCGACGCCTAATAGAGGCATTGTCCTCTGTCGGGCGCGAATCCTTGACCTGTGTTTCGTCATTTCCGCAAAACGGGCAACGCATATTCTTTTACCTTACATTGCGCCATAGATCGGGAAACGGGCGCATAGTGCTTTTACTTTTTCCTTCACGGCATTTTGAACATCAGAATTGCCGTCAGGACCGTTGGCAACGAGACCATCGAGAACTTCGAGAATCAATGTGCCGATCTCTTTCCATTCTGCCGCGCCAAAGCCGCGCGTGGTTCCCGCTGGTGTGCCAAGGCGGATACCGGACGTAACAAATGGCTTCTCAGGGTCATACGGCACAGCGTTTTTGTTACAGGTAATGCCAGCGTGCTCCAGAGCATCATCCGCCACTTTGCCTGTCAGGCCTTTCGGACGTAAATCGACCAGAACGATGTGCGAATCTGTGCCGCCAGTGACTATATCCAGGCCTCCCTCAACCAGTGTTTGGGCCAAAACCTTGGCATTGGTGACAACGTCATGGGCGTATGTTTTAAAATCAGGCTTCAGCGCTTCACCGAAAGCTACAGCCTTACCGGCAATAACATGTTCCAATGGTCCGCCTTGCAGACCGGGGAATACGGCGGAGTTGAGTTTCTTGGCGATTGCCTCGTCATTGGTCAAAATCACGCCACCTCTTGGTCCGCGCAACGTTTTATGCGTGGTGGAGGTAGTGACGTGGGCATGTGGGACTGGGTTCGGGTATGATCCGCCCGCAATGAGACCTGCATAATGCGCCATATCGACAAACAGAATCGCATCGACTTTATCGGCGATTTCGCGGAAGCGTTTCCAGTCGATGACGCGGGGATAAGCAGATGCGCCCGCGATAATCATTTTCGGCTTGTGTTCAACGGCCAATGCTTCGACTTCGTCATAATCAATCAGCCCGTCTTCTTTACGAGTACCGTATTGAATAGCGTTAAACCATTTACCGGACATGGCGGGTGCGGCGCCGTGGGTTAAATGTCCGCCAAAAGCGAGAGACATGCCTAGTATTGTATCACCTGGCTCTAAAAGAGCCAGCATGACGGCGCCGTTTGCCTGCGCGCCAGAATGCGGCTGTACGTTGGCATATTCTGCGCCGAAAATTTGCTTTACGCGGTCAATGGCGGCTTGTTCGATCACATCGACATTAACGCAGCCCTGATAGTAACGTTTGCCGGGGTAACCTTCGGCATATTTGTTGGTCAGGACAGAGCCTTGTGCCTCGATGACGGCGCGAGAGGTGATGTTTTCCGATGCAATGAGTTCGATTTGCTCCTGCTGGCGGGTCAATTCGTCCTGTATTGAACCGTAAACGAGCGGGTCAACTTCTTGTAAGTGGCTCTCGAAGAAGGTTTCGAACTGGTTATTGATGTGTTTTGCTGCGTTGCTCATGGGTTAGGTTCCTCTATTTTTCTTAAGGGGTCGTGTTAATCTTTTCTATGCGGCGCTCATGGCGGCCGCCTTCAAATTCTGTGTTCAGAAATGCCTCTACAATATCAAAGGCAGTTTCGATGCCGATGATTCGCTCGCCTAGTGCGAGAATATTGGCATTGTTATGTGCCCGCGTCAGTCGCGCCATCGTCGCGTTCGTACAAAGAGCCGCGCGGATTTCTGGGTGGCGGTTGGCGGCGATGGATATGCCGATACCTGTACCGCAAATTAGAATGCCGATTTCGACCTCGCCGCCGCGCATCCGCTCGGCCATCTCGTGAGCGTATTCAGGATAATCGACCGACTCGGCACTATCGGTGCCAAGATTGAGCCATTCAATATCGCTGAATTTCTCGATGATCGCTTGTTTGTATCTGTAGCCGCCATGATCGGCCGCAATGGCTATTTTCAATGTCATAAGGGTTATATAGTCCTTGCAGGCACCAAAAATCAAGGTTTTTTAGGAAATGACCCCATTCTTTTTCAAAACATATTCTAGGCGTTTTAGGGCATTTGTCTTTAAAAGGGATTCGCCGGCGCTCGCGGGGCCTTGTATGGAGATTTCTGTGAGAGTCTTGGTATCCATCGCCGTTACCTTGACGATTTGACCTATCTGATGAAATTCCAGAATAACTTCCCGACCCTGAAGGCTATGCTTTGACATTGCCGCGTGCTCCTTTTCCTTTTATAGTAATAAAAAACAAATCAGCCGGAGGCAACAACAATGAGCCCGAAAGACCACACAGGAAAAATTCACGACAAAGTCGCTTTTAACTGGCAAGACCCGTTCTTGCTGGACGAGTTGCTGAGCGATGAAGAGCGCATGATTGAGAAGACCGCGCGGGATTTCGCGCAAAACCGCCTGATGCCCGGCATTATCGAGGCCAACCGCCATGAGAGTTTTGACCGCGAGATTATGCGGGAAATGGGGGGCCTTGGGCTTTTAGGACCTATGATTGAGGGTTATGATTGCGCAGGCGCGAGCTATGTTGCCGCTGGCCTGATAGCCCGTGAGCTGGAGCGTGTCGATAGTGCGTATCGTTCCTGTTACTCCGTACAATCTTCGCTGGTGATGTATCCGATCTGGCTGTTTGGTTCTGAGGAGCAAAAGCAGGAATATCTGCCGAGGCTGGCGTCTGGTGAATTTATCGGCTGTTTCGGTCTCACCGAACCTGATGGCGGTTCTGATCCCGGCGATATGAAAACGCGCGCCAAGAAAGTTGATGGTGGATATAAGATATCGGGCGCTAAGCAGTGGATTTCCAATTCCCCGATTGCTGATGTGTTTGTGATCTGGGCGAAGATGGAGGACGGCAGTACAGGCGGTTTTATTCTTGATAAGGGGATGAAGGGGCTGGAAGCACCGAAGATTGAAGGGAAATTCTCCCTGCGTGCCTCACCGACTGGCGGGATTATGATGGATGAGGTCTTTGTGCCTGATGATAAGAAAATGCCGGGAGCTGAGTCCCTGAAGGCACCGCTGATGTGTTTGAATTCGGCGCGGTTCGGCATTTGCTGGGGCGTTATGGGCGCCGCCGAGGCCTGTTGGCACAAGGCACTGGAATATACCAGTGAGCGTATATTGTTCGGCAAACCCCTTTCCGCGCAGCAACTCATCCAGAAAAAACTGGCCGACATGCAGACCGAGATTACACTGGGGCTAACGGCGTGCTGGCGTTTGGGACGTTTGCGGGACGAGAACCGAGCCGCGCCGGAAGCCATTTCCCTGCTGAAGCGGAATAATTGCGGCAAGGCGCTCGATATTGCCCGCGTCGCCCGCGATATGCTGGGTGGCAATGGCATTGCTGACGAATATCACGTCATTCGCCATGTAATGAACTTGGAAGCCGTGAACACTTATGAAGGCACGCATGATGTGCACGCGCTCATTCTCGGGCGCGCTATGACGGGACATCAAGCTTTCGGGTGATTTTATTAAGGCTCGGGGGGCAGGTCCTGACCGATAGGCGCGGTTTCAATGAATTTCCGAACCTCAGCCATGCTTTTGCCTGCTAGAAGCTTGTCCGTAATGGCTTTGAAAAAAATAAACTCATTGAGATAACGCTGCTCGGACGCGTTTAGTGCCGTATCATCACAGAGATTATCAACTAGTATGCGCAATGATTCTATTGCATTAGCGCGCAAAGCGTCCTTTTTCTCGGCGGGCAAATCTGAGGCGTTATCCTCGCCCACGATTTCCGCACACTGCTCGAAATAATCGCGGCAATGTTTGTAAACTTTACCGCCTGTTTGTTCCGGCGGATGCGGATAAGACGCCGCGTTGATTGTATTAACGAAGTCTTCCATACGCCGATGCGCATAGGCAGCGGCCACAATTTGGGGATTGTAAGGTTTCTGATCAAATGAATCGTTCAGCTTTGTTGGCATGGCTTAGTAACCGCCGGAGAAATTCGCTTGTGCTGCCCAGAAGCGCTCAAGGTTTTTCAAGGTCTCGTTCAGGTCAGCCAAAGCATCTTCGCTGATATTGGTGCCTTTGATTTGTTCTTCGTGGCGTTTGAACATATCGGTGATACCGTTTTTCAGTTCCTTACCTTTATCTGACAGGCGAACGCGGATAGAGCGTTTATCGTGGACGGAGCGTTCCTGCACCAGATAGTCGTTTTCAACCATCTTCTTTACGTTGTAAGAAACATTGGAGCCAAGGTAGTAACCACGGATGGTTAGCTCGCCCACGGTCATTTCTTCATCGCCTATATTGAACAGGATCATACTTTGCACGTTGTTGATGTCTTGAATATTCTTGCGATCCAACTCGACCTTCAGCACATCCAGAAAATGACGGTGCAAGCGTTCAATTAATTGAATGGCTTCGTAATATGGTGTGTTTGTGTTCACTGTAATGCTCCGAGATTTGATTTGTGCGGTATGGGACATACCCGAGATGTGCTTATTAATTATATCTAACACTAAAATAATAAAGTGTTTCTTAACAAAGGCAAAGAATTTTTTATAAGTCCTGACACAGAACCACCGCTTTCTTGAAGACGGTCGGGAAACTGGAGGGCTTGATTGTGTCAATATCCAGCCACTCATAGCCTTCCTCAAGGGTATTCTGGCTGCTCTGCCCTTTGAAGATATGCAAGGTTAAATCAAAATGCGTAAAGCTGTGTTTGATATGTAGGCCGGTATCAATTAGTGTTTCTGCATCAAGGCTTTCCAGATGGGATAGCTCGCTGTCTTCCGCCCATATTCCCGTCGGGAGCGCCAGCATCCCGCCCAGCATTTCATGATCACCGCGCCGGTGCAGTATTACCTCGCCCTGCCCGCTTTCTATCCAGTAGATGGCGCCGGATTTTTGCGGCTTGGTTTTCTTGGGTGCTTTGACGGGCAGGCTTTCCTGATTGCCAAGGGCACGCGCTTTGCAACTTTCGTTTACAGGGCACAATATACATTTCGGATTTTTGGGCGTGCAGATTGCCGAGCCTAAATCCATCAGCGATTGCGCCAGATCGCCCGGGCGGGTATCTTCGCGCACGAAAAACTGTGCTGCTGCGGTCTTGATCGGCTTTTTGGCCTTGGGCATCGGCGTTTGAATATTGAACTGACGCGCGATGACACGCTCGATATTGCCGTCCACAACGGTCTCGGCGCGGTTGAAAGCAATGGCGGCTATGGCGGCGCTGGTGTAATCCCCTATTCCTGGTAGCACCTGCAAAGCCTGTTTAGTATCGGGGAATTTGCCGCCGTATTCATTCGCAATCATTTGGGCGCATTTGTGCAGGTTGCGGGCTCTCGCGTAATACCCAAGGCCTGCCCACGCGCTCATGACTTCATCTCGCTCGGCGGCGGCCAAATCCTCGACTGTTGGCCATTTATCAGTAAATTTCAGGAAATACGGCACCACGGCGGGCACTGTTGTTTGCTGGCACATAATTTCGGATAACCACACATGATACGGGTCGGAAATCTGGCCTTTCTCGGCGCGCCATGGTATTATTCGTCTGTGCCGGTCGTACCAGTCCAGCATTTGTCCCCGAAAAGTTTCGCTCTTTTTTTCGGAAATCTTGATTACTGTCTCATCGGCTGTCATGGTCGCAGTCATTCATATTATATAAGGTAGATATATGCGTCCCGTCTCGGAAGCAACGGCCAAGATTACAAATCAAGTCTGCGGGCGCAAATATATTGCGCTGGGCCGCATCCTTTCGCAGTGGACAGATATTGTCGGCGCCGATCTGGCGACCAAAGTCCAGCCCTCCGCCATCAAATACCGCAAGTACAAAGAGCGCCCGAAAAATCCCGAAGCCGTGCTAGAGATTGCGACCACCAGCGCTTACGCCACCAAGCTGCATTACCAGAAGGATTTGATTCTGGAGCGCATCAATCAGCTATTCGGTGAAAAATGGGTGACCGCCATCCGTTTCGTGAATGTCGCCTCGAATGCGTCTGATCGGCCAAAAATAAAGAAAACAGCCATTCTGTCGCCAGACGAGAAAAAATATATTAGCGAAACACTTGATTATATCACCGATATCGAAGTAAGAAACAGGCTGGAGAAATTCGGGGAATCACTGTTCCTTGATCAGAAGAAAACTTAAGGTAAGAAAAGAATGAAAGAAAACGCTATCAATTTGCGGTCCGGCAATGTGATCGAATATGAAGGCAAGCTTTGCGTTGTGGTGAAAAACGATATCGTACAGCCCGGTAAGGGCGCCTCTGTTGCGCAGGTCGAAATTCGTGATGTTCGCACAGGCAATAAGATGAATGTCCGTTTCCGCACACAGGAAACCGTCGAGCGCATTCGCCTTGAGCAAGAAGATTACCAGTTCCTGTTTTCCGATGACGAAGATTACACTTTCATGCATCAGACCAATTTCGAACAACTGATAGTTAAAAAAGACATTATCGGCGATCAGGCCGTTTTCCTGCAAGAAGGTATGGTAGTCGAGATCGAAACTTTCGAAGGTGAACCTTTGAATGTAACTTTGCCGAAACAGGTAACGCTCGAAGTCGTTGAGGCCGAGCCTGTTGTGAAAGGTCAAACCGCCACAACATCATATAAACCCGCTATCACAAGTAACGGTGTCAAAGTGTTGGTGCCGCCTTATATTGATGTCGGCACACGCATCGTTGTGAAACCGGAAGACGGCTCGTTCGTAGAACGCGCGAAAGATTAGGTATGGCTGTATTAAATTCCCCGAATATGAATGTAATGGTTCGCGCCGCTGAAAAGGCCGGACGATCCTTAGTGCGCGATTTTGGCGAGGTTGAAAATCTTCAGGTGTCTATCAAAGGCCCTGGTGATTTTGTCAGTGCCGCCGATAAACGCTCCGAGCAGATCATTTTTGAAGAGCTAAGACGCGCCAAGCCCGGATATAGCTTTCTGATGGAAGAAAGCGGCCGTGTTGAGGGTGAGGACAAGGAGCATGTCTGGGTCATTGACCCGCTTGATGGCACTACGAATTTCCTGCACGGCCTGCCGCATTGGTGCATTTCCATTGCGTTGGTTGATAAGGGCGAGGTCACGCTCGGGCTCATTTACGACCCGATTAAGGATGATCTGTTTACAGCCGAAAAAGGAAAAGGCGCGTTCCACCGCCGCCGCCGTTTGCGTGTTTCGGGTCGCCGTGATTTTCCAATGACAGCCATTGCTACCGGTGCGCCGATGCGCACGATGAAGCAAGCTGGGCCGCAATTTATGAAGGAATATGATTCAATTCAGAGCCTTGGTGCTGGCATGCGCCGTTTCGGCGCCGCCGCGCTAGATTTGGCTTATGTGGCATCCGGTAAGTTTGACGGGTTCTGGGAGCGCAATCTGCAGCCTTGGGACATTGCGGCAGGGATGCTGTTGGTCAAGGAGGCAGGCGGATTTGTTGCTGATTTAGACAAAGACACCAATGACGTTTTGAAAACCGGAAATATTCTGGCAGCCAACGAGCACATCTTCACTGACATGAAAAAGGTGCTCAGAAAGTAGGCTTTGAGCTTGATATTTAGCTTAAAGAAAACAATGCATCTATATGTTTTAACAGTAATATTGCTATTTTCTGTAGCGAATAATGTTTTGGCACAAGAGCGCAATCTTGAACGCTATACTCCGCCGTCTATGTTTGGCGATGCAGAACCATCGGAAGAAAAGCCCGTATCAGGCCCAAGGTCCGTACATAATCTGGATCTTATTAATCTGGATAGTATTTCCGGTCGTACAGCCGAGAAAAAAGCCCCGTCCCGCCCAAGCAAGCCCGCCCAGGCAAAAGCTTTCAAGCCGCCACTACCGCCAAAGCGTCCCACTTCATTTCATGTTTCGCAGGATTACCTTGACCGTATAACCGCTCCGGCTGTCCCATCACGCCCCAGAAAGCGCGCACCAAACATTAGCCCTCCATCCTTGGCGGGCGATAGCCTGAATGCCGATCTCCTGACTATGGATGTCATGGATATATATGAAAATTTAAGTGGCATACATAAACAAGATACGGACTTTATCAATATTCCACCTTTAAATACCGTCTCGCCTCTGGTTGAAAGCGCACCTAAATCAATACAGCTCGACTTTGGCGTTAGGAGTGCGAATTTAACGGAAGCACATGCGATAAAGCTCGATGAAATTTTTTTGCCCTTTCTGAAAAAAAGCAGCAATGCTCGTGTCATAATCGAAACTTCGCTGCCGCAAGATGCCGATAAGCAAGATCAACGTCTTATACTGTCCAGAGCGATTGCGGTTCGAAATTATCTTGAGCTAAACGGCATCGAGCGCAGCCATATAGACATTTTACAGACCCGCAATCTTACGTCTCTACCTATTAACAATTCGGTTATCTTAAAGCGCACAGAATAATCCATGTGGATATTTTCACTTTGTGCATGCAAAAAGCCGCAGTTTTCGGCTATATTGCGCCTTGTAATCATATATTTTCTGATTTAAAACTGACTTGCCGTAATTTTATGCGCAGCTAAGAAAGGACTTATTACCGTGGCCAAAAAGAATTCAGCACTCCCGATCGTACTCCTTATTGCCCTCGTTATACTGGGCGGCGCAGGATACTATTTCTATTCTCAAGGCGCTTTGCCGAACACAATCCCGAATGAGGGCGCAGATATTACGGCTGACATGCCCGGTGATCAGGCAACAATGCAAGATGAGGCTGTTGCCGAAGATATTTCAGAAGATACCGACACATTGGGCGACACAAATACAGAAGGTACGGAAACCGTTGAGAGCGAAGATAACGCGGGCGTTGTAACCGAAAAAGGCGCTAATACTATTGATGTTGAGGCCGCCCTATCAGAGCGCGGCATTGGTAATCCTGACGCGCCCGTGGTGATAAAAGAATTTGCCTCTTTAACTTGCGGTCATTGCGGAGATTTCCACCGTAATGTCTATAAGGAACTGAAAGAAACCTACATTGATACTGGCGAAGTTTATCTGATCATGGTTGATTTTCCGCTCAACGGTCCTGCTGTTCACGGCAGCATGGTTGCCCGTTGTTTACCCGAAGCGCGTTATGCGGGCTTTATGCAGCTATTATTCGAAAATCAGGATAAATGGGCTTATGACGCCAATTATCTGAACTACCTTCGTCAAAATGCGGCGCTGGCCGGCCTTGGCAGCGAGGCCTTCAATGCCTGCATTAATAATGAAGAATTGCGTGACGGAATTATGGAAGCGCGCGCCGAAGCGCAGCAGCAATATTCCATTAATTCAACCCCGTCTTTCGTTGTAAATGAAGGCGCCGCCTTTTCCGGCACACGTGATTTCGCGTATTTTAAGGGAATCATTGACGCCGAACTTGCCGAAACGCAAGAGTAAAACAATCCTCCACTTAGACGGTAGGTCGATGCCGCTAAGTGAGATATTTGAGTAACTGAAAACATGATCCAGTTTCAAAAACTACGCTTAAGTGGTTTTAAATCATTTGCGGACCGGACCGAGCTTGATATCGGGACCGGTCTCAATGGTATTGTGGGTCCGAATGGTTGCGGAAAATCCAATCTGGTCGAGGCCATGCGCTGGGTCATGGGTGAAAATTCCGCCAAACGGATGCGCGGCGGCGGCATGGAGGATGTGATTTTTGCCGGAACCTCCAAACGCAGCTCGAAAAATATTGCCGAAGTCTCCCTGCTGCTGAACAACGAAAGCCGCACCGCGCCTGCCCAATTCAACAATACCGACGAGATTGAAATCAGTCGCCGTATCGAAAAAGATCACGGCTCGAATTATAGAATCAACGGCAAGACCGTTCGCGCGCGCGATGTACAGATGTTGCTGGCCGATACCGTCACCGGAGCGAACTCCCCTGCTCTGGTCTCTCAAGGACGCATTACACAAATCATCAATTCCAAACCTTTAGAGCGCCGCATGGTGCTGGAAGAATCGGCCGGCGTATCAGGGCTTTATGCACGCCGTCATGAGGCCGAGCTACGCCTGAGAGCGGCTGATGCAAATCTGGTGCGCCTAGAAGATGTGCTGGGTGGCATTGAAACGCAGCTGGCGTCGCTGAAACGCCAAGCACGTCAGGCCAGCCGTTACAAGAATCTGAACGCCCAAATCCGCCAGTTAGAAGCTCTTATCGCTTATCTCGACTGGAAAGTGCTGGAAGATCGCCGCAACGAGATGAACAGCCGCTTCACCGAGGCTGAAAAACTTGTCTCAGAAAAAATGCTCGCCGTGTCCCAGCTTACGAAAACACAAGGCACGCAGGCCGAAAATCTGCCAGCCCTGCGTAAGGCGGAATCTGAAGCGGCCGCAACGCTGCAAACCCGCCGCATCGCATTGCAGCGTATTGAAGATGAAGCCGAGCGCCTTGATAAGATGATCGCCGAAGCCAAAGAGCAATTTGAACAGACCTGCAATGATGAGCAGCACGAGCGCGAAAGCGCTGATGAGTCCGCGCAAACGCTTGAAATTATGCAAGGCGAGGAGAAAACTTTGCTGGAGCAGCAGAAATCTGATGAGGCGCGCTTTAGCGAAAAAGAAAAAGCCCGGGATGAATTAGAAGCAAAAGTAGCAGAACTGGAAGCCCATTATACCACTTTGATGCAAAACGAGGCCGAAGCACAGGCAAAAAGACAAGCGCTTGAAGGTCAATTAACGCAGAATAAATCCCGCGCGGATATCTTGGAGCGCCGTTTATCCCAAGCGCATGATGAAAAAGCGTGTGTATTGGCAGGGCAGTTATCGGAAGAGGATTTAAAAGCCAAGGAAGAAGCATTGGCCAATGTTGGTATAGCTATTGAAACTGGCCGGGAAAAAATCGAGACGCTTAACACCTCGCAGGATAAGTATAAAGAGCAACGCGATGTCTTACGCGTTTCTATCAAGCAAATTGAAAACCAACTTTCCGAGGTTAATACCGAAATTTCCATGCTCACGTCGTTTTTAGAAGGTGATAGCGAAGGGCATGCGGTTTTGCTGGATCAGGTCAGCGCCAAGCCGGGCTTTGAAAAAGCGCTTTCCCGTGCGCTGGGTGATTCACTGATGGCCGCACTGGATGAGGAATCTGCCTCCTATTGGGTCGCAAAGAATATGGGCTCTGCCCTGCCCGCCCTGCCGAAAGGCGTTCAAAATATACAGCCAGAGATTAAGGCGCCGGATGTCTTGAAGCTCGCGCTCAGCCAGATCGGTGTGGTCGATACTGAACAGCAAGGTCACAATGCCCTTCAAGCTCTGATGCCCGGTCAATCCATTGTGTCGAAGGATGGATATTATTGGCGCTGGGACGGATACTGTATCAAGGCCAGCGCAAAAGACCGCAATGCCCAGCATCTGGAATATAAGAACAAGCTGGCCGCACTGGAGAAAAAAGCGCCTAAGCTCGAAAGCGAACTTGCAGGCGAAGAATCTAAGTATGAAAAAAACGCCGAATCCATTCGTGATACGGATGGGCAGCTTTCCACTTTACGTGAAGAAATTCGCAATGGTGAGCGTTCGCTGTCCGATCAAACCCGTGAAATTTCCCAGATCAAAGAAAAACTGGCACGCCAGAGCGCCGAGCTATCCAGTCTAGAACAAAGCATTCAGACAGCAAGCGAAGACCTGACGGCTTTGAACGAGATTATCAAGACCGAGGAAACTCAGCTTGCAGCCTATATAAAGAGCGCGCAAAGCGGCCAAAGCGAGGACAAAAACATGGTGCATGCCGCCTTGTTGGAAGCGCGCGAATCCTATCAGGAAGCCGTGCGCGTTTATGACCGCCATCAACAACAACAATCCACACGCAAAGCCCGCCTGCAGGCCATCGCCGATGAACGCGTGACCTTGAAAAACCGTAACATCCGCTCCAATGAACGCCTGAAAGTCTTGAGCGTTCGTAAAACCGAGTTGGAAGAAAAGCTCAAAGACCTGCAAGCCCAGCCGCGTAATTTCAAGCAGGATAAGGAGCGCCTGTTGAGCGAAATCTCCTCGTTTGAGAAGGCGCGCGATGAGGCTGCCGAGAGCCTGTCTGCTTGCGAGACTGAATTGATGGAAACCAGTAAAGGCCTTAAGGAGGCAGAAAATGCGCTCGGCGAAGCCCGTGAGCGCCGCGCCCATGCGCAGGCCACCATGGCCGGTATTATCGAGCAGATTGATACGATTAAAACACAGATTGATGAAAAATTCGAAATGCGCCCGCAGGATTTACATCAACACATCAGCCTTGATCTGGCCGAAATACGCGCCAGTGATCTGGAGGGCTATAAAGACAAGCGCGAAAAACTGATCCGTGAGCGGGAAAATCTTGGTGCCGTTAACTTGCGCGCCGAAGAAGAGGCGCAGGAAATTGAAAGTGAAGTCGGCAAATTAATCCATGAGCGCAATGATCTGGTACAAGCCATTGAGGAGTTGCGCGCCGCGATCAGCAAGATTAACAAAGAGGCGCGCGGCCGCCTTTTGGTCGCGTTCGAACATGTAAATGCGCATTTCCAGCATCTCTTCTCGCGTTTATTTCAGGGGGGCCAAGCGTATCTGAAGCTGGTGGAATCGGATGACCCTCTCAATTCGGGGCTGGAAATATTTGCACAGCCGCCGGGCAAGTCACTGCAATCACTTTCGCTGTTATCTGGCGGTGAGCAAACTTTGGCCTCTATAGCCCTTATATTTGCGATGTTCCTCACCAATCCTTCGCCGATATGCGTACTGGATGAGATTGATGCGCCGCTGGATGATTCGAATGTGGACCGCCTTTGCGATATGCTGGACGAGATAGCCGAGCGCGGTGAGACGCGTTTCTTGATTGTCACCCACCACCGCCTGACGATGGCACGTATGGACCGTCTATATGGCGTGACAATGGCCGAGCGCGGGGTATCGCAGCTCGTCTCTGTCGATCTGCAACAATCTTTCAGCTTTTTAGATGAGGCCGCATAAACATGAGCAATGATAACAAAAAAAACGATGTAGATAGCGATCTCTCGCGACTGAATGAAAAGCTGTTAAAGGCGCGCGGCGAAGACAAAAAAAGTATTGAGCAAAAAGAAGTAGAAGAGATGGATGTGCAAGCACGCCAAGGGATACAGGCTGGCGTGGAACTGGTCGGAGCAATTTTCCTGCCCACGGCTGTTGGCTATTTTATCGACGGGTATTTCGATACGCGCCCGCTTTTTATGCTAATTTTGTTTTTTCTCGGTATTTGTACCGGCTTTTACAATGTTTATCGCATCAGTAAAAATATGGGCACAGCGGTCGGTGTAAAAAAGAATGAGAAAGATGAATAAAGTTCAATAAAACGGGTTGCATCGAGGCGGAAAAAACGCTAAAACTGCGGCCAAGATAACCTATTCGTAAATTTGTTAAGAAAGTGGAGCTCCGGTGGCCGATCCTATTCACCAGTTTGTCATTACGCCCATCATACCTTTCGAGGTTGGCGGCATTGATTTATCTTTTACAAATTCCTCTTTATGGATGGCGATTGGCGCGATTACTGCTGCCACATTCCTGATCCTTGCTACTCGCAAAAAAGCATTGGTACCGGGGCGCCTTCAGGTCAGTGCAGAGATGCTTTATGAGTTTATCGCCTCGATGATACGCGAAAATACCGGCCCGAAAGGTCGTCAGTATTTCCCGCTCATCTTTACGATCTTTATCATCGTGCTTATGGGGAACGTCCTTGGGCTGCTACCCTACTCCTTCACCTATACCAGCCATATCATTGTGACGTTTTTGCTGGCCGCGATAATTTTTGTGACTGTAACAATACTGGGTATAGTTAACCACGGGACTAAGTTTTTCTCGCTGTTTGCGCCCTCCGGTGTGCCGCTTGCGCTGCAATTCTTGATCGTGCCGATTGAATTACTGTCCTTTTTGATCCGCCCTGTCACGCTTTCCGTCCGTTTGTTTGCCAATATGGTGGCCGGTCACTTGATGCTAAAAGTTTTTGCCGGTTTCAGTACAATGGTGCTGGGTCTTGGCCTTGGCGGTGTTATCGTAGGTCTTGTGCCGATGTTTTTCAACGTCGCTATCTTTGCCCTTGAATTGCTGGTCGCCCTATTGCAGGCGTATATCTTCGCAATTCTGAGCGCAATTTACTTGAAGGATACCGTTGACCTTCATCACTAAAATGAAGGTTTTCGGGATAAATGGTTTTAATCACTAACGTAAAAAAACGAAAAGGAAAAAACAATGGAAGTTGAATCCGCGAAACTTATTGCTGCTGCTATCGCCCTTATGCCTATCTTAGGTGTTGGTATCGGTCTTGGTCTGATCTTCTCATCATACAACGAAGCAATTGGCCGTAACCCGACCGCTTCTGAAATTCTCGAGAAGAAATTCTTCATCTCATTTGCTTTGACAGAAGCGCTTGCGATTTTCGCACTTGGTGTGTCTCTCGTTATTTTGTTCTTGTAAGAGACTTACTCAAAAGCAATTGATAAGGAGTTATCGTTCATGAAACGATTACTTTTAAATACACTACTCGCGGCTTCGCTCGTTATTCTTATGACGGGCGGAGTGATGGCTGCGCCGGACGCAACACCCGTTGATTCGCAGATTTCTGAGGAAATCGGTGAGCACGGCGAATTGTTGGCGCAAGACCCTGTCGAGGCCGAACTGGAATCAAGCATGCACATCGAAAATGATGGCGTCGTGCATGATGACGCGCATCATGGTGAAGGGGGCGGTCTGCCGCAACTTGATCCAACCTGGTTTGCATCTCAGTCTTTCTGGCTCCTTCTCATGTTCGGCACTCTCTACTTGCTGTTCTCTCGCACGGTATTGCCGGCCATTTCCAACACGTTGGAAAACCGTCATGAGCATGTGCAGGGTGATCTGGACACGGCCCAACAACTGAAAGCCGAAGCCGAAAGCGTTCATGATTCTTATGAGGCTAGCCTTGATAAAGCACGCACGAAAGCCTCCGAGCTTTATCGTGACGTGGAAGAAGACATTAAAGCCAAGTCTGAAAAGCAACAGGCAGAACTTCGTGACCGCCTGCAAAGTGAGACCGAGCTTTCCGAGGCCCGTATCATGAAGAGCAAGAACGAAGCCATGTCGGAAATGACCACTATTGCTGCTGAAATCGCCAGTGAAGCCGCTAAGAAAATTGTCGGAATCGATACTGATATTCAAAGTGCGCAAAACGTTGTTAAAGACCTTAATAGCAAAGCGAAGGCCGCCTAAGGCCGCGCAAATAGAAAGACGACTGTCATGGGATTTTTAGAAGACTCACAAATCTGGTTATTGTTTTCCTTCCTTATTTTCTGCTTTATTTTGGTAAAGTACGGTAAATCTGCGATTATGAACATGCTGGACAGCCGTATTGAAGGCATCCGCAGCGAGCTGGAAACAGCAGAATCGTTGCGTGTCGAGGCTCAAGAGCTTTTGGCACAATATCAGCGCAAACAGCGCGACGCCGAGCAAGAAGCCGAGGCCATAATCGCCAAAGCCGAACAGCATGCCTTGAGCATCCGTAAGACGGCTGAAAAGCACTTGGCCGAAACCCTGCAACGCCGTGAACAGCAGCTAAAAGAGCGTCTGATGCAAATGGAAGAAAGTGCCATTCAAGAAATCCGCGAGCACGCCGCCAATCTGGCTGTGCAAGCCACCGCCCAGATCATCGCCAAAAATATGGATAAAAAATCATCCGATCGCTTGATGGATGAATCTGTGCAGGCCGTCGCCAAAAATATTCACTAGCAATCATGCAAACTTTATCCGCATCGCAAACACAGGCCGTTACGGATGAAGAAGCGAGAGCTCTTGTGCATGAAATAGGGCGCGATACCAAACAGGCGGCCTTTTCTCTTTCCACGACCCCCTCCTCCCTGATTGATAAAGTTCTGAATGATATTGCACACGGCATTATTAGTTGTGAATCCGATATACTTGCCGCGAATGCTCTGGATATCGAGTATGGTCAGAATAAGGGCCTTAGTGCTGCCATGCTTGACCGTCTTCGTTTAACACCGGAGCGTATCAAGGGCATTGCCGAGAGTGTGCAATTGGTCAAAGAATTAGATGATCCGACGGGTCGCGTGCTCTGGCAGACGCAGCGACCGAATGGCCTTGATATAAAGCGCGTAAGTGTGCCGATAGGTGTGCTTGGAATGATCTATGAATCGCGCCCGAATGTAACAGTGGACGCCGCCGCATTGTGTTTGAAATCTAAAAATGCGGTTATTTTGCGCGGTGGGTCTGAGAGCATCAACAGCTCTCTTGCTTTTCATTCTATTATACAGCGCGCTCTGGATAAACATGGTCTGCCGCAATCCTGTGTTAGCCTTATTCCAATACGGGAACGGGCCGCGGTCGGGGCTATGCTGGGGGCCGATCAGTTTATTGATGTCATGATCCCGCGCGGCGGCAAGAGCCTTATAGAGCGCGTCATGGACAATGCCCGTATGCCTGTCTTCGGGCATCTAGAGGGGCTCTGTCATATCTATGTGCATGAAAGTGCGCAAGCTGAAATGGCTATCGAGATCGTCCGCAATGCCAAGCTAAGGCGGACAGGCGTTTGCGGCGCGGTGGAGACGCTGATACTAGACCAAAAACTACCGCCTAATACAGCCAAAGCTATATTAGGGCGGCTTTTGGATGATGGCTGTTTGATTGTTGGTGACAAACTGGCCCAAGCGCTTGATGCACGTATTTCTCCTGCCAGCGCAGAGGACTGGACGACTGAATATCTTGATGCAAAGCTGAGCTGCTGCGTTGTTTCCGATGTCAAAGAAGCTGTTACCCATATCAATACATATGGTTCCGGCCACACCGATAGCATTTTATCGGAAGACGCTGCTGCTACAACGTATTTTCTGGCCAACGTCGATAGCGGGATTGTGATGCATAATGCCTCGACACAATTTGCCGATGGCGGTGAATTCGGCATGGGCGCGGAAATTGGCATTGGCACGGGAAAACTGCATGCTATAGGTCCTGTAGGACTGGAACAGCTCTGCACTTACAAGTATATTGTTGAGGGTAATGGGCAAACCCGCCCCTAACCAGCCCTTAACAAAGCGCTTTTATCCTTTGAAGATATTTACCAAACCACATTTACTTGATTCTGCACGCTGGGGCGGTATGCGTATTGGCTTGCTTGGCGGTTCTTTCAACCCACCGCATGAAGGTCATGTGCATATAAGCCTTGCCGCAATGAAGGGGTTGGAGCTGGACGCCGTCTGGTGGCTTGTTACACCGCAAAACCCTCTCAAAGCCGTGCAGCCGGAGCCAATGGAATCCCGCATCGAAAAATGTAAGGAAATAGCGGGCCACCCGAAGATAATTATATCCGATATTGAGCGTGAGCTAGGGACGCGTATCACTTATTATACGGTCAAAAAACTTAAACAACGCCATCCAAACACACAATTTGTCTGGATCAGCGGTATGGATAACGCGCTCTCCTTGCATAAATGGCATCATTGGAAAGAATTGTTAGCAGAGGTGCCGACCGTCCATTTAACGCGTAAGCCCGCAACCTCGCTTATTCGTCAATGCCCGCTGAGGATGTACGCAAAACAGCATCATGTATTCGTTGATAAACCGGCGCGATACCCGCTCGATTCGGGAACAACATTTTGGATGCTGCAAAAGAAAATGGTTAATATTTCCTCAACAGAGATTCGCGATGCCGCCAAGGCTCAGCAAGACTTTACCTGAAATTAATGCTGCTCTGCAAGAGGGATATACATCACAGTTATTTGCTATAGCCGTCCAAAAGAAATATAATAGAAGTATGAGATTGATGTGTTTCAAATATGGCGAAACAGGAAAGCGAGGGGCATAATATTGCAACCCCCTATAGCTTTCGATCAATATCTGATTGTAACTGTAAACCAACATAGTGTTGATAATAGGCAGCTCGAATCTTGTGGTTCGGGCTTTTTTATGCTTAATTTCAACTTATATATATGATGAAAGGAAGTTATCGCTATTCATACATTTACACATGAAGGGCCTTTAGGGCCAGAAGAACTAAAAGCCATGGTCGAGCAGTCTTTGGACGCAGACAAGGCCGATAATATAGTGACCATTCATATTGATGACCAAACCGGCCTGGCCGATTATATGATCGTAGCATCGGGCACTTCATCCCGTCACGTCCATGCCATGGCCGAAAAACTACGTGATCGTTTAAATATCCGCGGTATTAAAGACATTAAAATCGAAGGCCTCGGCCAATCGGACTGGGTTGCAATGGATTGTGGCGATATTATCGTCCATCTCTTCCGACCCGAAGTGCGAGACTTTTATAATATCGAAAAAATGTGGTGCGCCTATCAACAGTTTGATGTTGTAAATAGCGACAATCATATTTCGGCCTAAAGGCGACAGAATTATCGCTGAATAACAGAGCGTTTTGGCAACGCAGCCCTTTCCTTCCCGCTTTCAAGGCGCTAGTCTTGGACCTATGAAAACCGTTGAACTTATTGTTGTTGGAAAATTATCCAAAGGGCCTTTGCATGAACTCTGCAAGGATTTTGAAAAGCGTATTACATGGACGCTCAAAATCCATGAAATAGAAAGCAAGGCCAAGGATCCCAAGCAAGTACAAGATGACGAAGCCAATAAAATCATTGAAAAACTGGCTTCAAATGCCTTTGTCGTTGTATTGGATGAGCGTGGTAACGGTCTGCGTTCGTTGGATTTTGCTAATACGATTAAAAAGCTCCAGAATTCCGGAGAAAATCATATACAATTTGTGATTGGCGGTGCGGACGGCTTAACCGAAGATGTCCGTGATCAGGCCAATCTTTTGTTAAGTTTCGGACAACAAACCTGGCCACATATGTTTGCCCGGGTCATGTTGTTGGAACAGATATACCGCGCGCAACAAATACTGGCCGGGCACCCGTATCACAGAGAATGAAACATTTATATATCTGCACCGCCCTGATTATTTCTATTGCTGGCGCAGCCTCTGCACAGAGCGTTCCGGTACCAAAAAGCAAAATTGAAAGCCTGAAAGCTTACGAACAAAACCTTCGCGAACAAGGCCAACGCTTTGATAAAGACGGCATGCGTAAAAAACTCGGTACGCTAGAGCATAATTTGGAAGGCACACGCGAGGCGCTCGTTGATTTGGCCACCTCCATGCAAAGCAATGAACAAACCTTAAGTGCGATAGAAGCCCGTATTGAAGACCTTCAAAAAAGTAAAGCCGAACTGGCGCAGACTTTACAAAGCGACCGCGCAGCAATGTCAAAATTACTACTGGCACTCGAGCGCATTCGCCGCGTGCCGCCCCAAGCCCTGATCGCGCGTCCCGAAGCCCCGCTGAAGGCAGCCCAGAGTGCAATGCTATTAGGGGAAATTATTCCGGCTTTAAATGATAAGGCTAATAAATTAAGAGAAAATATTGAGCGCCAGAACGCCATTACGGCAGAATTGGAAGAGCAGCGGGCCGAAGCCATTCAGCGCAATGAAAGGCTGAAAACCGAAGAGCTTAAACTCAGTAAACTTGCCGAGGAGCGCGAGGAAATCTATAAGGCCACGCAGAAAGATTATAAACAAAAAGAAATTGAAGCGCAGCAAATCTCTAATCGATCCCGTAATGTCGGGGAATTGGTCAGCAAATTAGAAGATAACAAAAAACGTGCCCAAACACGCGATGCCGTCAAGCAAGCCGTCTTAAGCGCCCCCCCTGTGACTATGCCTTCCAGCGGCGGCGCGCGCTTGCCGATATCGGGCATTGTCACTGTGCGTTATAATGATCTTGATAAATTTGGCGCTAAAAGCGAAGGGATTCGCATTGAGGGTCGCGGCGGCGGTTTGGTTGTTGCGCCAATGGCCGGTATAATCCGCTTTGCCGGACCGTTCAAAAATTATGACAATATGGTTATTATTGAACATGAAAATGGGTATCACAGTCTGGTTGCAGGATTAGAAAAAGTTGATACATTGGTAGGGCAGAAAATTTTGGCTGGAGAGCCGATTGGCAAACTAAAAAATACTAACGATACCGAAAGACCGACCCTATATTATGAGTTGCGGTATCAAGGCAGCGCTGTTGACCCTGCCAAAAAACTCACCGACTTGGGCTGACCATGCGGAAAAACGATACGGTATTACGATCAAAAAGGATTTTTAACGATGACCACCAAACCTCTTTTACTACTTGTTTCTTTTGCTGCGTGCCTGAGCTTTAGTATTGCACACCCTTCTTTCGCTCAAGAATCGCGCACAGCCGGGACTATACCCGAGCATAGCGATGAGAGTGATTTTGATGATACCTATAAGCAGCTTAATCTTTTCGGTGATGTCTTTGAACGCGTACGTGCACAATATGTAGACGAGATGACCGATAAGGAATTAATTGAAACAGCCATAAACGGCATGTTAACCAGCCTTGATCCTCACTCTGCCTATTTAAATGAAGATAGCTTTTCGGATATGCAAGTCCGCACGCGCGGCGAATTTGGCGGTCTCGGCATCGAGGTCACAATGGAAAACGGTCTGGTTAAGGTTGTATCCCCTATTGATGAGACACCAGCCTATGAAGCCGGTATTCAGGCCGGAGATTATATTGTTGAAATTGACGGGGAAGCCGTTATGGGCCTAACCTTAAGCGACGCCGTTGAAAAGATGCGCGGAAAAGTCGGAACCGATATTGATCTTGTTGTACGCCGTGAAGGCGTGGCCGATCCGCTAGATTTTACGATTACACGTGACGTAATCCAAATCCGTTCTGTCCGTCATCATATCGAAAAGGACAGTATCGGGTATGTGCGGATTACGACCTTTAATCAGAATACTGACGAGGCCGTAAAAGCCGCCGTTGATGAGATGAAGAACGAGCTCGGTGAGAAATTGACAGGTTTTGTACTGGATTTACGCAACAATCCCGGCGGATTGCTGGATCAGGCCATCGCGATTTCCGATGCGTTCCTTGATAAGGGTGAAATAGTATCCACCCGTGGTCGCAGTGAAGACGACACCAAGCGTGACAATGCCACCTCCGGCGATATAGCCGATGGCTTGCCGATTGTTGTGTTAATCAATGGCGGCTCCGCTTCAGCTTCAGAAATTGTCGCTGGTGCTCTGCAAGACCATAAGCGCGGCATTATTCTCGGTACACAATCATTCGGGAAAGGGTCCGTACAGACTGTCATCCCCCTACCCGGTCATGGTGCCATGCGTTTGACAACGGCCCGTTATTACACACCGTCAGGCCGCTCTATTCAGGCAAAAGGAATTGAGCCGGATATTATTGTTGAACCGGCAAAGATTGAAACTCTGGCCGTACGCCGCTTTAGCGAGTCTGATTTGCGCGGAGCTTTGGACAGTGGCAAAGATGAAGACCAGCCCGCAAATGACAATGCTGATGCAACAGATGGTGAAGAAGAAGATAAACCTGTTGATTACCAACTGCTGCGCGCTATTGACCTTATCAGCGGCCTTTCCCTGTATCAGGGATCGCCAATGCAAGAAGAGTAAGAGCGCATAGCGTCTATGGCATTGACTTCGCATATAACAAAAAGCCTGACATCCCGTTCCTTCCTGTGCGGGCTGGGTGCTGGCTTGTCTGTTTATGCACTCCTGGGCGGTTGGGCATATTTTGGCGGAGGCGGCGCTCTACAAACGCAACAAGAGCGTTTGGCCTCGCAAACGCTTCCTATACAGCGCGTAGAGCCCGAGCGTCCTGCTGAAATCCCTGTTGCTGATCTGAATGAGGACGAGCGCCTTGATATTACCGAGCCGCGGCAACAGCAGCCCTCCCCCATACAAGAGCCTGTAGATTCTGCGCGCAATCCTGCACCGCCCGAACCGTTACCAAGCACAATCAGCATGGAGCTACGCAGCGCCCCCTATCCAGGTGTATATGAAACCGGGCCAAAGGGCGAAATATTACCCGTTATGAATGCTGCTGACGGACTAAGTCCTTTTTATACGTACCGTAAGCCTTTTTCATTTAATCCCGATCAAAAGTTAATTGCGCTAGTCATTGATGATTATGGGCTTTCACGCTCGCAATCGAATGAAAATGCCCACGCCTTGCCTGATGCCGTTACATTTGTTCTATCCCCTTACGCCAATGACCCGGACGCCATGCGTGAAGCCGCGCGCAACAATGGCCATGAATTATGGCTCAAACTTCCGATGGAGACCGAAAACTTCCCGAAAGATGATCCGGGCAGCAAGGCTATCCTGTCTCGCGCGTCATTGGATAAGAACATGGATAATCTGCGATGGGCGCTTTCACAAACCAGCGGGTATACAGGATTGGCTCTTTATAATGATTTGTCCTTTACGAGAACAAAGTCGACTTTGAGTGCAATCCTGAAAGAAGCCAGTGATCGCGGCCTCGGGTTTTTTGATATGAATATCAGCGCCCCTTCACAGATAAAAGAGAGCGCCCAGCGCTTTAACGCGCCTTACATAAAAAATGAAATTTTCTTTCATGACCCCAAATGGGCTGGCGATATTGATGCCGCCGCCGAGTTGTTGGAGACCATAGCCGAAAGCCGCGGCGTTGCCGTTGGTGTTTTTAAAAATTATCCGGGCGCGCTGGAGTTTATTCAGAGCTGGGCGCCTGAACTAGCGCGCAAAGGCTTTACCCTCGCGCCGCTATCGGCCATTTATTTATCACAAAATCCTACTGCGGTTAAGCCGATGCCCCCGAAGCTAGAGAAGCATGATGCACCCCACTGATACTATCAAAAACTATCGTCCATGTGTCGGCATTTGCTTGTTCAATGAAAGCGGGCAAGTCTTTGTAGGGGAGCGTATTGATACCCCCGGCTCTTGGCAAATGCCGCAAGGCGGTATTGATCCGGGTGAGGATTTCGAAACAGCAGCGTACCGTGAACTGGAAGAAGAAACCGGTCTTGATTGTACTAAAGCTGACATCCTAAATATTGCGCAAGATACTATTACCTATGATTTGCCTGATGCCCTAATTGCAAGGCTCTGGAATGGGAAATATCAGGGGCAGGAACAAACATGGGTAGCGATGCGCTTTAAGGGGACAGACAATGACTTTCGCCTTGATGCCCACAACCCACCTGAATTTTCACGCTGGCAATGGGTTGATTTGCCGCAAACGCTCGATCTTATCGTTCCATTTAAGCGCGAGACCTATAAACAGGTCATCGCGCTCTTTTCCAATTTATAATTCTAAACTGTTATATTAGCGGTTGAGAGGCGACCAAGCAGGGTCAGATCCATCGCGCGGCGTTTGCAACCAGCGCTCATTATATCCCGTAATATCAACCGTATAGATCTTGGCAGAGCGTTGATTGCCGCCGGCACCTTCAGGGCGTTCTTTGAAATACGCCAGAACGCGGCCATTGGGGGACCATGTCGGACCTTCCACATGATAGGCAGTCGTGATCAAACGCTCGCCTGAACCATCCGGGCGGATAACACCGATATAGAATTTGCCCTGATACATGCGGGTAAAGGCAATCAAATCGCCACGTGGTGACCACACAGGATTGGCGTAGCGCCCTTTACCGAATGTAATGCGCTGCACGTTCGAGCCATCACGGTTCATCGTATAAAGCTGCTGCGAGCCGCCGCGGTCAGATTCAAACACAATCTGGCGCCCATCGGCAGAATAGGACGGTGCGGTTTCAATAGATGGCGCAGACGTCACGCGGGTTTTGGCCTTAGAGCGAATATCAATCTCGTAAATATCTGTATTGCCGTTCAAAGATTGAGACATAATGACTTTGTTCCCGTCAGGCGAGAAGCGCGGCGCAAATGTCATGCCCGGAAAATCACCAAGCGCCTGCTGGCGGCCTGTATTAATATCATAGATATAAACACGCGGACGGTCATTCACATAGGCGAGATAGGCAATTGTTTGTTGTGACGGTGAAAAGCGCGGGGTCAGTACAAGATTGCTGCCATCTGTCAGAAATTTATGATTCTGTCCATCCTGATCCATAATCGCCAAACGCTTGACGCGCTGTGTCGGGGAACCGCTTTCCGATACATAGACAATGCGAGAATCGAAATAACCGTCTTCCCCAGTCAGGCGTTTGTAAATCTCGTCGGAGATTATATGCGCAATGCGGCGCCAATTCGCATCCGAGGTCATATAGGCCATACCGGTGAGCTGCTTTTCAGAGAACACATCCCATAAACGGAACTCAACGCGGGTTCGCCCATCACTGGTTCGCGTCACCTCACCTGTAACCAGCGCTTGCGCGTTGGTTGCGCGCCATTCGGCAAAGCGCACACCTTCCTTGGCTATGGATTGTGTGTTTTGCACGAAAGCGCGTGGATTTACGGGACTAAATAAGCCGGAGCGCTCCAGATTTTCCGATATTACCTGCGGCATATCATTGGCAATTGTTCCATTCGCCCCTGCTTCCGCATAGAAGCTGGTAATGGCGATCGGCATTGGCTGCATATTCGGATTATTTACATCAACGACCAATTCGGCCTTTGCGATTGTCGGGGCGCCCATTACGAACAGGGTCATGATAAAAATGGCAATATGTCTCATGTTAATATCTCTTTCTATAAAACATCGCTGGGGTCAAAGCGGATAAGCACCGTTTTCCATTGGTCGTATTTGTCGGGCGGCAACTCAAGCGGCGAGCATTTCGGGTTTCTAAGCGCCCGTAATGCCGCATCAGCCGCAGCCCTGAAATGTGAGTCCCGATTATAACGGCCCGTATCCAAAATAGAAGCACGATTTACGCTCCGGTCTCGATTCATTACAACGCGCACTTCAACGATTAGTTCCTCGGCATTTTTGGCGCCCGCCATAATATTCCAGCACCCGCCCAATTGGCGGCGCAGCGCGTCCATTTCACTCATGGACAATTGATCGGCAAGGCGCGCGATTTGGCCTGATTCGCTTTGGGCGTCAGGGTCCAAGGGCTCCTCTTCGCCTTCTGATTCTTCGGCTTTATCGGGCGTCAAATTACGCAGTAGGCTAGCCATTTGATCTTCCTGCGGCTTTGGCTTGGCAGGTTTGGTCACCTCGGGCTTTGGCTTGGGCGGCTCGGGCTTTTTGATTTCGGCGCGCTCCAAAGGCGGCGGCGGTTCCGGCTCAGGTAAATCTTCTGCCGTCTCGACTTCAGGCGGTTTTGGTTTGGACAAATCCGGCGGCTTTTCCGCCGTCATTTGTGGCGCGACTTCTTTCTTTTGCGCCGGCTCGGGCGGTTTAGGCTCTTCCGGCGGCTTTTTCGGCGGTGCCACTTTATCTGTGGTGCTCATCTCCGATACATCAACAATATCGACGCTGATTGGCGCACTCATTGTAACAGGCTCGGTGCTGACAAATGGCAAGCCGACTGTAAATATGGCGATCAAGCCCAGATGAAATAAGCCGGACTTAATCACCGCCGATTTCATCGGGGTGATGACTGTAGTATTGAGTTTATTACCGGAGTTAGCGGCGAGAACGGCAGCCATAGCCTTAACCTCCTCTATTCTCCGAAATAAGGGCGACTTTGCTAAAGCCTGCGCCGCTTACTGCGCCGATTACGCCCATAACATTGCCGTAAGCCAGCCCTTTATCGGCGCGGATATAAATCCGGCGATCAGCCTGTCCTTCGGTCATGGCACTCAGCAGCGGTATCAAGCGCTCCATTGTCACTTCAGTTTCACCGATATAGATTTTATCATCATTGCTGACGCTAATCTCAATGGGCTTATTATCCTCGGTCTGCATGGGCTTGGCGCTGGAATCAGGCAAATCAATCGGCACGCCCGCGGTCAGCAGCGGCGCGGCCACCATAAAGACAATCAGCAGCACAAGCATCACATCGACAAACGGCGTGACATTGATCTCCGCCATCGGACGGTAAGCTCCGCCCGTGCGGCGACCTCTAGAACGGGTTTTTGTGGTAAGACTGGCACCCATGATTAAGCGGCCTTCTTTCCTGTATCAAGCGCATCCAAATGGCGCGATAGAATGGCGGAAAACTCATCCGTAAAAGCCTCGAGCCTGTCCGCATAGCGGTTCAGCCCTGTTGAGAACACATTATAGGCCACAACAGCAGGAATAGCTGCGACAAGGCCTAGCGCGGTTGCAAACAAAGCCTCGGCAATACCGGGTGCAACAACGGCCAGCGACGTATTATTGGTCGCGGCGATGGCAGAGAATGAATTGATAATCCCCCATACGGTCCCGAATAGTCCGATAAACGGGGCGGTCGATCCAACACTGGCCAGAAACGTCATGCCGCGCTCAAGACGGCTCATCTCGCGGTTGATGGTTACGCTCATGGCGCGCTCAACGCGTTGACGCAAGCTGGCCTGCATATTTGCATTTGATGGCATGCCGCCGGATACGCCCGCCTGCCATTCATCCATGCCGGCGGAGAAAGTCGTAAGAAGCGGATCTTGTTTTGAGTTTTTAACACGGTCATAGATTTTATCCAATGCCTCGCCCGACCAGAATGTATCTTCAAAACGGCTGGCGCGGCGGTTCAGGCGGGAAAGCATACCGCGCTTTTGAAAGATAATCGCCCAGCACCACACAGAGGCCACAACCAACATAATCATAACGGATTTGACGATCGGGTCGGCCATCATGAACAGCCCCCACATGCTCAAATCATGCGCGGCCATTCCGCCGAGATCAACGCTCTGAATTGTTTCTTCCATTCTCTTTACTCTTCTTTCTCGATGTAAGGGGCAAAGCCCTGACGCAATTGTTCTGGCACCCGTACCGGTTTGATAGTATCTGCTTTAACACAAACAAGCGTTACTGTTAGTTCCGCTATCTTTTCACTTATCCCGTCTTTTTGTCGAAAAAATGTCTGCCGCATGGTGAAACTGGTATTTTTTAAGGCACAGATAGATGTATGCACTTCCAGCAGATCGTCAAGGAAGGCCGGTAAAAAATAATTCACGTCTAAAAACCGCGCAACAAACATCACGCCAAGACCTTTAACAAGATCGCTGGATTGATAGCCAATATGACGCAATAGCTCTGTACGGCCACGCTCGGCAAAGTTTAGATATTGCCCGTGATAGACAATGCCGCCGGCATCAGTGTTCTCGTAATAAACGCGGCAGGGAAGATTGTATGTTTCGTGTGTAGTGGTACTCATAATCCTAAAATAGCCCCTCTTGACCTTCTGTGTTTGGTTTACCCTCCAGCCCTAAATGACTGTATCCTTTGGAGGAAATGCATCTGCCGCGCGGGGTGCGTTGCACTAAGCCCTGCTGCAGCAAATAGGGTTCAATGACATCTTCTATCATGTCGCGCTGCTCCGATAAAGCGGCCGCTATTGTATCCACGCCGACAGGGCCGCCGCCGTAATTCTCTATGATACATTTGAGATAGCGCCGATCCATGCTATCCAGCCCCGAATGATCAACATCCAGACGCGTTAGCGCATCATGCACCATCTCACGGGTCACTTCCCCCGCCTTTGACCCATGCGCGAAATCACGTATACGGCGCGTCAGGCGTCCGGCAATCCGCGGCGTCCCGCGGGAGCGCCGGGCAATTTCCTGCGCGCCCTCCTCATGCAGCGGCATATCGAGTAAGCGTGCGGTGCGTTTGATAATCAGGGTCAATTCATCCGGTTCATAAAACTCAAGACGCAGGGGAATGCCGAAACGGTCGCGCAGCGGCGTGGTGAGTAGGCCAGAGCGCGTTGTTGCACCCACCAGCGTAAAGGGCGGCAAATCAATCTGTACCGAGCGCGCGGCCGGCCCCTCCCCGATAATTAAATCCAGCTTGCGGTCTTCCATGGCGGGGTAGAGAATTTCCTCCACGCTCGCATTCAAACGGTGAATTTCATCAATAAAGAGCACATCATTTTCGTTTAAATTGGTCAGCAGCGCGGCCAGATCTCCAGCCTTGGAGATCACAGGGCCGGAAGTTGCGCGGAAACCAACGCCGAGTTCCTTGGCCACAATCTGCGCCAGCGTAGTTTTACCCAATCCCGGCGGGCCAAAGAACAGCACGTGATCCATCGCGTCCCCGCGCGCCTTGGCGGCCTCGACAAAAACCCGCAAATTCTCACGCAATGCCTTCTGGCCAATAAACTCATCAAGGCTAAGCGGGCGCAAAGCCCCCTCCTCGCCCTTCTCCATTTCCTGCGGCAGGCGGTCGAGATCGATATTTTTTTCTAACGGATTATTCATTGCCTTGCTGCTCTTTCACTTTCTCACGGACATAAGCCAGCCATTTGTCTTTGTCTATGTCCTTTATCAATTCAAAACCTTTATGATGGTAGGGCTCTGAATTAAATATCAGATAGGTTTCTCCAACTTGGAAACCATAATGAACCTGACAGTCAGGCCAACTATATGTGCGCCCCACAGACGGGTCTTCCCAAAATATCTCTTTAGTATGTTTATCAAAATCCAGATGCCGTTTTTCTTGAAGATCATAGCCTTTCAAGCTGATATTTTCTAAATGCTCACCCTTGATAACCTCAAGTATGTTTAATGTGTAATTGACCGTATAGTTTTTTTCACCGGGAGCCATTGTCATCTCAGGCATTTTAGCGGGGACATCATAACCACTCTTCTTGAAATTTGATTTGCCTAAAAAAATACGTTCAAACAATGAATAGTTTTTTATATCCGGCGGCGGCGTTCTAACGATTTTTTCGGCTTTGATTGCCTTTGCAAGAAAGATGGAATCGGTACGCTCTATTAAATCAAGCGGAGCAGAGAAGTGATCAGCCCTAGCAACAAAACAGGCATGAGCTTGATTTGATAATATAAAACAACATACTAGAAGAAGTATTATTCTCACGCACTGAGCTCCTTCAACGCTTCGCGGATGAGGGTTTGGAGGTTGTCGTTGGCTTTGTCTTTGACCTTGAGCACGGCGGAGTATGCATCGGCGCGGCCATAGCCTAGATTGATGAGAGCGGAGATGGCGTCGTCCTCTACACCGCTTGGTGCTTGCAGGGATGCAACTTTATCCACGGAAGCACCCACAGGGCTGTCCACCGATTTTGTGGATAACTCGATCTTGCCGGCTTTGTCTTTTAATTCGGTCAGGATTCGCGCGGCTAGCTTTGGCCCCACGCCATCGGCCTGCGTCAGGGCGGCTTTGTCTTGGGCGGAGATTATAATCGCGAGGCGCTC
>CAXBAL010000002.1:0-36265 GCA_963973475.1 uncultured Micavibrio sp. | reverse complement strand
ATAATAACAATGGCAAACGATACAGGTATTGACAGTGTAAATAAAATTTTATCCCGCGCGGATACAACTTATTCTAAATTGCCTGACCGTCTTAGGCTGCAGGTGGAAGAACTGGTGCGCGGTCTTGCGCAATATGGGCCGCGCAAAATACCGCGCAAAGGGGCGGGAATGGAATTTCTTGAGCCACGCGATTTTCACCCTGATAAAGATGAAATCAAAGATATCAATTCTCGTATGAGTGCGCGCGCTGGACGTAATATTGTTCTCGATAAAGAATCTGAAATACGCCAGCATTTTTATTTGTGGCGTAAGGGTAGCGGAACGATGAATTTCTCTTCCGATCACAAACAACTCTCTACGAAAAAAGAGGCGGCCGAGGTTATGTTGCTTGCCTTTGCAAAACATTTGGCGCGCAATGAAGAACTGATCGGCGTACTTGATAAGTGGGGTACTTACACAGGTGGCCGTGCGCCCGGCAATGTGGCGTATCATCTGCAAGATGTTAATATTATCACAGGCGATGTGCCGAATTTGCACCGGAAACTGCCGAAAAACAGCACGGTAGTGTTGTTTAGTGACTTTTTTGACGACGCCCGTGAGCTGGTGGACGCTTTGGATCGCCTGACCGGGCAGGGGTTGCGCGGTTATATGGTGATGACGCTAGATCCGCAGGAACTGGAGTTTGATAAATACAAGGGACGTACGAAATTTAATGGTCTAAGCGGGGAGGCTTCCAAGAAGTTTGGTAAAGCAGAAGCTTTACGTGAGAATTATCAATACCGAATGAACCAATATATTAACTGGGTCGAAAAATTGGCCACCCATAAAGGCTATAAATTAATTATTCAGCGCACCGACCAGCCATTGAGTAATGCCTTGCTTCAAATCTATGGTCTCAGACCGAATATAAGAGAAAATAATATGCAAAGGGAAGTGGGGTAGATATGTCGATGTTGTCACGCGAGAAATTTCGCTCTGCCGGTTTCGGTGCTGCTATGTTGGCCGGTATATTCTTATCCAGCGCGGCTGGCGCGCAAGATCAGGCGCCTGAAAACCCAGAGCGGGAGCAATCTTCGATCCGTATGACGTTGCCGAATCTTACGACCCATCCTCTTGCCGGCGGAACTGTCATGCAGCGTCTCTGTGCCGAAGATGGTCTGGGTGAGAGAAGTTGCGATGATGTCGAGGTTTTCATTCCTCCGCCAGCGCTTGAAAATCCAATTGGTCAAATGCTACATGCCTTGCGGCGCGATCTGGCGGTGAATGATTTGAATTCTGCGCCTGATGTTATTGGGGCCATTCAGGAAATTCTGGACACGCAAGCGGAGAATTTCGACAATCCCGCATCCCTGATACGTTTAAGTGAAATCCAGCAAGATATTGCAGGCGGCCTTGAGACGCAGGATTTATCTGTGCTTGATACCACGATTCAGGATCTATGGCGCTTGATTTTGCAGCTAGAAGATGACCTTCGCAGTGAGGCTGAAAAAGCATTAGAAGAGGCCCAAGAGGCGCTTCAGGAAGCGCTGGAAAATGGTGCCAGTGAAGAAGAACTGAAAGAATTGCGGGAAAAGGCACAAGAGGCATTAGAAGAATTTTTAGAAGAACAACTTGAAAACGCCGAAGAAAACGAAATGACTCCCGAAGAAAAAGCTGCGCTGGAGGAAATGGCGGAGCTTATGAAAAAAATGGAGGAAATGAAAGAAGAAATGGGTCTGAGCGAAGAGCAGATGGCCGAAATGATGGAACAAATGATGGAGCAGGCCCAGCAGGCTCAGCAAGGGCAACCGGGCGAGTCAGGAGAGCCGCAGGAAATGGATTACCAGAAAATGCTGGAGCAAATGCAGCAACAAATGCAGCAAATGCAACAGATGATGGAAAATATGGATGAGCTCAAGGAATTGATTGAAGAACAACAAGAGCTTCGCGATGAAACTTTTGAAGATGCTCTGGAGGAAGAAGAGCCATCCGAGGATCAGCAAGAGCCAGCTGAGCCGGCCGAGACCGAACCGCAAGAACCGCAAGAACCGCAAGAACCGCAAGAGCAGCCGCCTGGTGAGCCTGGTGCGGAGCAGCCGCCACAAAAGGCTGAAGAAAGCCTGTCCGATCAACAAAGCGAGCTTAATCAGCGTCTTGATGAGTTAATGGAAAAAATGCGCAAGGAAGGTATGGACCCGGGCGAATTGCAGCGTGCGCAAGAGGCCATGCGCCGTGCACAGCGTGATCTGCAAGATGGAGATGAGGGGCAGGCCGTTCCCGATCAGGATGAAGCTTTGGAAGCTATGAATGCCGCTCAACAGCAAATGCAACAGCAAATGCAGCAAATGATGAAACCGGGCGCAGGTCCGCAGAGCGGTCAAGGTCCCGGTGGCCCAGCCGCAGCCCGTCCGCAAGATGTTCCCGGCGTTGATAATGAAGGCCGGATTTCTGAAGCCGATAATCCCAATGATATACTTGGTGTAACCCCAGGGGAAGGTAGTGAGGCGCAAAGAGGCGTTCGTGATCAAATCCGCCGCCGTATTGAACGCGGGGGAAGTGAATATCTGGAAGATCTTTTGAATGGCGATCAAGGGCCCTCTGCACCCGGCCAATAGCAAGGCCCTTACGCTTTAAAATTTTAGATTGGTAAATATAAAAAAGCCCCCGTCTTTATGATGGGGGCTGTGTTTATTGACGGTTTTTTTTAATCCAAACCAGGACCTTCCGGCGCATTCTGGTGCGGCGCTTGTATTATTGGCAGCTGGGCTGAGGGAAGACGTGAGGTTTTTAATTGTCCATCTTCACCTTTAATTCCGGTTTCAAGATCAATACCTTTTATGCCGTAATCGTCTTCGGCTCTGTATTCAATAATATTTGAAGCGGGGTTTTCTTCATCGGTAATTACACCGTCAATATTTAGCGAGGGCGGGTTATCAATATTGATTGTAACGCTTAAGGTATAATCCTCTATACCGATATCTATATTTTCAAGGTCACCATCAAAAGGAATAATATACTGGAAAATATTATCTTCCTCAGCGTCATTGCTCCGTGTTGTTTCGATGTTTTCTGTGGGTTCCACAGGTTCGCCATTTATTGTAATTCTGCCGCGCCGCTCTTGTGTAGCGATAATTAAAACGCTGCTTTCATGTGCTGTGATTTGTCTGTTTTGCTCGATCGCGCTTTCGATCATCTCCGGCAAATAGCCTTGGGCTTGTTCGATATTATCAGGCGGAGTGATCCAGGCTTGGTATATCAGCGGCTCTGGCGGCGGCTGCCATTGTAAGGCATCATTAAATTTTTCAAATGCTCCATCACCATAAATTGCACCTGTCAGGGCTGTGGCTAGTAGGATTGAGGCGTGTAAACCTGCTTTAGGGGCTTGGTCTTTATAATAATGTGCGAACCCTGTTTTAAAAGGTTGATCCTCAAGCTCGGCAGACCATTTTTTCCAGATTTTCTTCTGACTATGCTCGAATAGTCTTTGGGAACTTTTATCGGGATCGGCGCTTTTGTCGCTCATTTTACTAGCGGGCCGCACTGATGAGCTTATATTTTTATCCATTGCAATGATGGCATCTTTGCGTTTGACTACTGGGCTTTTTCCTTCACGTATGAAAGCTTCGGCCAAAGAAAAAGCCGTTGTGGCCGCGCAGAGCCCGCCTGCCGCAATCACGCCGATTTGCTGTGCGTGAGGCGGAAGATGATCCCATATACCAAGCAATGTAGTATAAGCCGCTCCCATTGTTACAGTGGGTAGCGCGGCCATAGGAACAAGCTTTTCACGGATCATCGACCATTGTTGGCGACGAACTGCTTTGTCAAAGCGTGATCTGATTTCGCTGATATCTTGTTCTGCCAGTTTTTTCTGGTTCTCGGCCATTATTATATCGCTCTTAAACTATATCATTTGCGGGAAAAGTTGTGCCATTTGCCGAGGCATATCTTATGCAGTTAAATTCGTGGCATTGACGAGGATCTGTAATATCTAGGCTGGCGGTTTGCAAGATAACCTGACGTCTAAAGGCCAGAAGAACCTGATCATTATAGGCGGCCATATTGCCGCCTTCGGCACGGCTGATTTGTGTCTGGTGTTCTGTTGCAACTTCATGCACAAAGCCGCCGGAAAGCGGGCGCCCGTTTTCCTTTATATATGTGTTAGGGGGTGTTATCAGATTTTCTTTTGCCCATTTATTCAGCCCATCGTTGCCAGTATTAGTTGTCAGCGCATAGACAGTTGCTTCGTGCTCTTGTGCGAGTATTCTGTTCCATTGCTGCGCTGTGGTGGCATAGCCTGTGCCGTCTGTCATAATATTGAGAGCCTTGTTATCAGCGCCAAACGGCATATAGGTATAACAATATGCGGCATTTTCCATGGCTGCGGAGTGATCTGTTCCGCCATCTGAGCGGCGGCGTATGTTCCTCACTTCTTCGGCAAATTGCAAAAACTTTAAACGATTGTTTTCTCTGAAATCAACCCAGGGAATTTGCAGTTTCGAATTACTTTCGAAGTCAATGACGCACAAGGCAACTGATTCAGGGCCGCCTGGGTAGAAAATGGATTCCCTGAAATCATCCGAAGCAATGGCATTGGCAAGTGATTGTATTTGTGATTGGAATTCTCCGGTATCCGAGCTAACGGAACCCGAAATATCAATAGCACAAACAATAGCCAAACCAACATCTTCTGTACTACCGGAGTAAAGTTGGGGGTGAACGAATGTTGCAGGAGGAATCACATTTGATGATACTCGATTTGTATCCGTGCTACCATCTCCTACCTGAGCATAGCCATCTTTCGTAGCTGCAGCAAAAAGTCCTACCGCACCTATGCCTAACATGAATGATCTTCTGTCCATAGTCAGTCCTGTTCATATACCCGGAATTCATTCCCGGTGTCATTATTTGTTTTATATAATCACACCATAGAGACTCTATTTGACAAAAACAATATTTTATTTGGATATTTTAGGCACTGAGACCCTTGAAAAATATACGCATAAGCTTGGGTGCATCCTTCTTCATATTGAAGCGTGCCGGGTTATCTATATATTCATGGACGATGCCGCGCATATAGGCGCCAATAGCATAGGTTAAGAGTTTTGGGTCTGCGTCAGGCGGCAGTTTGCCCTTTTTTTGCGCCTTTTCGAAATAGCGGCAAAAAGCTTTGAGCTTTTCTTTTTTCTGCTCGTCATGTTTTTGTTTGAACTGTTCCATATCGCCAGAATAATCGCATTTCACGAGGAAAAGCTTTAAGGCCTGTTTCTTTTGTAGGTCTTTATCAAGGTCAATAAAAAGCTGAACACAAAGCTCTTCTAATTGCTGCAAAGGATTGGGGTGGTCTTTTTCAAGCCCGTTTAAAATCATTTCTATTAAAGGCCGGTGCAGAGCTTCATGCAGGGCATCAAAAATTTCTTTTTTATTTTTAAAATGCCAGTATATCGCGCCTCTTGTCACGCCAGCCTCGCGCGCTATATCTTCCAAAGTTGCTTTGGCAACGCTTTTGGTGGAAAAAACCCGCGTGGCAGCGCTCAGAATATCCTGTCTGGTTTGTTCGGCCTCTTCCTTTGTGCGGCGCATTATTTTATCCTTCGGTCGGGTTGACAGCATACATACAACAATGTATGTTTATAGGATAGCGTTTTATAGGGTATTTGTCCAGTTTTTAGGAAATGCCTAATTTTTTTTCGGCAATCAAATTGCCGGGCTGATGTGAAATTAGAAAGTAATGTAAATGAAAAAGAATATTTTTGTTGGCCTAGTGGCAGTGGCATTATTAGCCGGAGCAGGCTGGTATTATTGGTCATCGCATTCCGGTAGTGAAGAACAAGCGGCCGCCCCTCAACAAGGGCCACAATCCGTATCTTTTCTTGAGTTGAAAGAAGACACAATCTCGCTGGCGTATTCCCTGCCCGGCCGTATATCGGCCTTCCGCCAAGCCCAAATCCGCCCACAGGTTGATGGAATTATTACAGAGCGCCTGTTCGAAGAGGGCGCAGACGTTGAAAAGGGGCAACAGCTTTACCAAATTGATGATGCACGCTATAAGGCCGCCCTGAACAGCGCACAAGCTGATTTAAATAGTGCGCAAGCCAACGTTAAGGCAGTGGATTCCAAAGCCGCACGTTATAAAGACCTTGTAAAAATAAACGCCGTCAGCGATCAGGAATATGATGATATTACCGCCCAGCTGGATCAGGCCAATGCCGCCGTTGCTGTGGCGCAAGCCGCCGTTGATCTGGCCGAGGTGAATTTGGAATACACCAAAGTCTATGCCCCGATTGGAGGGCGCATCAGTAAATCTTTCGTCACCGAAGGCGCGCTGGTTACCGCCAGCCAGAGCCAGCATCTGGCCACTATAACCCAGCTCGACCCCGTCTATGTCGATATGCAGCAATCCGGCGCGGAAGCCATGGCATTGCGCAGCCGCATGATGGGGAAAAATGCTATTCCGGTAACGATTGTCACCAATGAAAAAACCGGCAAAGAATATGACCGGATCGGTAAGCTGGAATTTTCCGAGGTGACCATTGATGAATCAACGGGTTCTGTTGCCTTGCGAGCCTTGATGCCCAATCCTGATGGCATCTTGTTACCCGGTCTGTTCGTGCGTGCCAGCATTGATTTGGGAGAGGAAAAGGCCTTGTTGGTACCGCAGCGTGCGGCCACGCGCTCACCGGACGGTGATTTAAGTGTCTGGATTGTAGATGATCAGAACAAAGCGCAGCCGCGCCAGCTTCAAGTCGACCAAGCCTATGAAGATAGCTGGATTGTTACAGATGGCGTTAAGGCCGGCGAGCGTGTCATTGTCCTTGGCTATCAAAAAGTAGCCGAAGGTGCGGATGTTAATCCCGAGCCATGGCAGAACGCCCGTGATGCCGCCGCTATTGCCCCTGCCGCATCTGCTGAAAATAACGAAGAGTAAGGATAAACCATCATGGCCCGTTTCTTTATTGACCGCCCTGTTTTTGCGTGGGTGATTGCAATTATCATCATGCTGGCCGGAATTTTATCCATTCGTGCTTTGCCGGTGGAACAATATCCGAAAGTCGCCCCGCCAACAGTGAACATCAGCGCCTCTTACCCCGGTGCTTCAGCGGAAACGGTGGAAAACTCGGTCACGCAGGTAATTGAACAACGTCTTACAGGGATTGATTATCTACGCTACTTCTCTTCCAGCAGTTCCGATGGCGCGATGTCCATTACCCTGACATTCGAGCCCGAAGCCGATCCTGATATTGCCCAAGTGCAAACCCAGAACAAGGTGCAGGGCGCCGTTACCCAGCTGCCGCAAGAAGTGCAGCAACAAGGTGTGACCGTCACAAAATCCAATGACAGCTTCCTGCTCGTGGTCGGCTTTTATTCCGAAGGCGGTGAGGTGAGCGCTGAAGCCCTTAGTGATTTGCTGGTCTCCAATTTCCAAGACCCCATATCCCGCATTAACGGCGTGGGAAGCGTGCGCGTCTTTGGCGGACAAAACGCCATGCGTATCTGGCTCGATCCGGACAAACTTTACAGCTATAACCTTACGCCGCTAGATGTTCAAAACGCCGTGCAAGTGCAAAATACCGATATTTCGGCAGGCCAGCTTGGCGGTATGCCCGCCCTGCCCAATCAACAAATCAACGCCACGATCAATGCACAGTCGCGCCTGCAAACCGTTGAGGATTTCGAGCGCATCGTTTTGCGTGTAAACACCGACGGATCACAAGTGCGCCTGCGTGATGTGGCCAATGTTGAACTCGGCAGTGAAGATTATTCCCGTATTGCCCGCTATAAACGCCAGCCTGCCGCCGGTATGGCCGTGACACTTGCCACTGGTGCCAACGCTCTCGGTACAGCCGAAGCAGTGAAAGAACGCGTGGACGAACTTTCGGAGTATTTGCCGGAGAGTGTAAAAATTATTTATCCTTTGGACGCTACGCCGTTTATCGAGCTTTCTATTGAATCGGTGGTGCATACATTGGTCGAAGCGGTTATTCTCGTGTTCCTCGTGATGTTCCTGTTCTTGCAGAATTTCCGCGCCACGCTTATCCCGACCATTGCCGTTCCGGTTGTATTGCTGGGAACGTTCGCCGTGCTGCTTGCCTTTGGTTTTACCATCAACGTTCTGACGATGTTTGCGATGGTGCTGGCGATCGGCTTGCTGGTCGATGATGCGATTGTGGTGGTGGAAAATGTCGAGCGGATTATGAGCGAGGAGGGGTTATCGCCCAAGGAAGCCACGAAAAAATCCATGGATCAGATTACGGGCGCCCTGATTGGTATTGCTGTGGTCCTTTCTACTGTGTTTATTCCAATGGCATTCTTTGGCGGCTCGGCGGGCGCGATTTATCGTCAGTTTTCCATTACAATTGTTTCGGCTATGGCGCTCTCGGTCGTCGTGGCGATTGTCCTCTCCCCCTCTCTTTGTGCGACTTTGCTTAAGCATAAAGTAGGCGAGAAGCGCCGCGCAGAGACTGGTTTCTTCGGCTGGTTTAATCGAAACTTCAATAAGGGTCGCGATGGCTATCAAAAGACGGCCTCTTATATGGCCGCGCGCGCTGTGCGTTTCTTTATTATCTATGTACTGCTAGTCGGCGGTATGATCGCTATTTTCTCCCAGCTCCCGGGCGCGTTCTTGCCTGATGAGGATCAGGGCTCCATGTATTTGATGGTCAACACCCCGCCCGGTTCAACCGCTGGACGTACGCTTGAAGCCGTCAAACAGGTCGAGGATTATTTCCTTGATGAACAGGGCGATAATATAGAACATTTGTTCACTGTGGTTGGTTTCAGCTTCGCCGGTTCGGCGCAAAATGCGGCCTTTGGCTTTGTGGGCTTGAAAGATTGGGATGAGCGTCCAGATGAAGATCAAAGCGTCTTTGCCATCGCTCAACAGGCGGGGCCTGCGTTGGCGGGCATTAAAGACGCTATGGCTTTTGCGTTCTTCCCGCCGCCTATTCGTGAGCTTGGGAATGCATCCGGTTTTGATTTTCAACTGGTGGATCGCACAGGCCGTGGCCATACCGCGCTGATGCAAGCGCGCAATCAGGTTTTGGGTGCAGCCGCACAAAATCCGAAACTTGCAGGCGTGCGTCCGAACGGACTAGACGATGTGCCGCAATATAAAATCAATATCGACAGCGAAAAGGCCTCGGCTCTAGGCTTGTCATTAAGCGAGATTAACCGCACGCTGCAGATCGCTTGGGGCTCCAGCTACGTCAATGATTTTGTTGATGATGGCCGCATTAAACGCGTTTATCTACAGGCCGATGCCCCCTACCGGATGATGCCCGAGGATTTGAGCAACTGGTATGTGCGTAATGCCGATGGTGAAATGGTGGCCTTTGATTCCTTCTCCAGCGCGGAATGGGTCTATGGCTCGCCAAAGCTGGAGCGCTTTAGCGGCACTGCATCTGTTAATATTCAAGGAGGCGCAGCGGCAGGCATTTCGACCGGTGAAGCCATGGACGAGATTGTTCAAATCGTGAGCGAACTTCCCGATGGATATGGCGTTGAATGGACAGGCATTTCCTATGAGGAACGCGCAGCAGGGTCGCAAGCGCCTGCGCTTTATGCCCTTTCAGTGCTGATCGTGTTCTTATGTTTGGCCGCGCTGTATGAAAGCTGGGCCGTGCCGCTGGCCGTTATTTTGGTGGTGCCGCTCGGGATTTTCGGAGCCGTTATGGCGGCCTATTTTGCAGGGCTGCCGAACGATGTGTATTTACAGGTTGCGCTTTTGACCACGGTGGGGCTGGCGTCCAAGAACGCTATTCTAATTGTGGAATTTGCCAAAGACTTGAGGCAGGAAGGGCATAGCCTGATGGAATCCGTTTCGATTGCCGCGCGTCAGCGTTTCCGCCCGATCTTGATGACATCAATGGCATTTATGCTCGGCGTTACGCCGCTGGCACTATCCAGCGGAGCTGGTGCGGCCAGCCAGAACGCCATCGGTATTACCGTCATGGGCGGTATGGCGGCTGCGACATTCCTTGCTATATTCTTCGTGCCGATGTTCTATGTTATGGTCGAAAAGGCCTTCCACCGCGGGAGCGCGGAAGAAAATAGTGTTGCGCCAGCCGTTGATGATAAGCCTGTTAAGAAGAAAGATAAAAAGTAATGAGAAAATCCTTATCGGTCGCCGCGCTGGCGCTTCTGCTTTCAAGCTGTACGATGATACCTGATTATATGCAGCCAGATTTTGCCGCCGCCCCCAGTTGGGGGGATGTGCCGGGTTATGAAATACCCGATGGCACTTATCAGGTCTCTGACTTGGGCTGGAAAGAATATTTCGATTCCTCAGAGCTTTGGCTCGTGATTGGAACCGCGCTGCAAAACAATACAGATTTAAAGTTAGCTGCATTGCGAGTGGATGAAGCGCGCGCGCTTTACCGCATCAGCCGCGCTGATCTTGCGCCGAATATTAATGCCATTGGCGCCGCCACAATCCGTCAATCCTCCGATGAAAGCGGCGCAAGCGCCAGCACGGCAGCGGCAGGTGCGGGGGCATCCTCAGGCTCTATAAAAACCGAGCTTTATGAGGCCAATCTTGGTGTGGCCTCTTATGAGCTTGATTTGTTTGGAAAAATCCGCAGCCAGAACGAAGCCGCGATCAATGAATACATTGCCACAGAGCAAGCGCGCGATGTCGTGCGCAATGCTTTGATTGCAGAGACCGCCAATGCCTATCTGCAATTGCTGGCCGACCAAAAATTGTTAAACCTGACGAAAAAAACGCTGGAAGCACAGCAGCAGACTTTCGATATTCTTTCGCAAAGTATGGAAAGAGGCGTCGGCACCCAGCAGGACGTGGCGCGTGCCTCAACGGCTGTGGAAACCGCGCGGGTGAATTTGCACCAATACACCCGCTATGTCGCGCAGGATAAAAATGCACTGTTCTTATTAATTGGCGTGCCCAATGACGATGCTTTCCTGCCCAAGACAACGCTGGATGAAATACGAATTAACGAACAACTTGATCCCGGTATCCCCTCACAGGCTTTGTTATCCCGCCCCGACGTGAAGCAGGCGGAATATCAATTGCTCGCGCGAAATGCCGATATCGGCGCCGCGCGCGCGGCCTTTTTCCCTAGTATATCTTTGACTGGAACCTACGGCTTTGCCTCGCCCGAGCTATCTTCGCTCTTTACCAGCGGCGCGGCGGGAGCCTGGGCGTTTATGCCGCAAATTACGTTGCCGATCTTTCAGGGCGGGCGCAATACGGCCAATCTGGATCTGGCCGAAATCCGCAAGGAACAGGCCATTGTAAATTACGAACAAACCATACAGACAGCCTTCCGCGAAGTCTCTGATGAACTCGCGGCGCGTGCGACTTTGGATGAACAGTTAAAGGCGCAACGCCGTTTGGTCGAGGCCGCGCAAAGCGTATACGATATTTCTGATGCGCGATACAGAACGGGGATTGATAGTTTCCTTGGCGTTCTGGATGCTCAGCGCGAGCTTTATACATTCCAACAGAACGAAATCCAGACCCAGCGCCAGCGCTTTACTAATTTGGTCAATCTGTACAAAGTGCTTGGCGGCGGCGCGCAAGAACGTGCAGTGCTTGCCGAGGCCGCTGAGATGCCCGAGGTGCGTGAATAAGGGAACCAAGCGCGCCCTTCTTGTGTTAGAGTAGCAATCAAGAACATTAGGGATAGGGCAGCCGGGCGTGCATAAAGCAATAGTAAATATTCTGAGCGGAAAGTTTTCCTTTGTGCTTTGTGCGCTCATGGTTTTGGCCACGGTCGCGCTTTTCTTTACCAAGGTCGATCTGGAGCCGAAGATAACGCCGGATTTTTTCTTTTCCTCCGATAGTGAAATTTATAAGCAAGACCGCGCAATCCAAGAAGAGTTTCCCTTCCAGCAGCAATTACTGCTGAACATTTCCACCAATCAGATCACCGATCCCAATTACATCGAAAAAGTCAGAATCGTGACTGAGCGCATGAAAGCTGTGCGCGGCATAACCGATGTGCAAAGCATTACCTCCGGCCCCGATGATATTGAGGCCGCAATGGAAAATCCGCTCTGGAGCCGTTTGTTGATTGGGGAAGATGGTACTTCCACCTTTCTGATTGCCTATGTCGAGACTGAGGAGTTCGAGCCGCTGGTGCAGGAAATCGAGCAAATCGTGAGCGAAGAGCAAAACCAGTGGTTCAGCATCCGCATTTCCGGCCTGCCTTATATTGTCGAGCAAATACGGCAAAATTTAAAACAGGATATGGTGAGCTTTACTACGGGCGCGGTAATTTTAAGCGCCCTGATGCTGCTCATTGTTTTTCGCTCTATTCTGGTCGTAGCCGGAGCCCTAATCGCCTGCATTACCGCGGCGATGGCGACCTTGGTTATTCAGGCCTTTATGGGCATTCCGATCGGAGTTTTAACCGCCAATCTAGGCACGATTGTGTTTGTGCTGACGCTCTCGCACATCATCTTCATCGTTGCCAATTGGTGTAATGCGGCGAAAGATAAGCCTGATGAAGCCAAGCTCAACGAGACTATTGGTCATACGCTTCCGGCCTCGTTCTGGGCGGCGCTCACGACATTGCTCGGCTTTGCCAGTTTGATCTTTGTCGAGGCCAAACCGCTGAACCAGCTTGGCACGGGCGGGGCTGTGGGCACAATGGCAGCGCTTCTTTGTGCCTATACCGTTTTCCCCGCCTTTTTGCATTTGGCAAAGGTCAGCCCGAGCAATTTCACCTATGCCCTTGCGAAGAAATTTCCGCTACGCCGTAAAGTTGCGCTGGCGTTAACAATTGTGGTTATAACTTTTGCCGCGGGGGCGGGCGGCATCGGTATACCACAGTTGAATACAGATCCCAGCCTTCTGGCCTATTTCAAAAAGGATACAGAGCTTTATAACGGCCTATATCACATTGATGAAAATGGCGGTAGCAACCCTTTGCTATTGGTTGTGCGTCAAAATAGCGGCGAGCCACTTGCCAGCACACCCGCCTATGAAAAGATGTGGAATTTGCAACAAGGCCTGAGCGCGCATGAGGCGGTGGGGTCTGTCATATCATTGCCGTTAATCATGGCTGAGGGGGACGAGCATTGGCTGGGGCAATTGTTGCCGTGGAATATGTTGCTGGATATTCTCTCCAAGCCGGAATATGGCGGGGTTGCTAAAAGCTTTATGAGCGAGGATCGCACAAAAGCGCTCTTTATGCTGCGCATGAAAGAAAATGGCCGAGAGCGTGAGCGTTTAGCAATTATTGAGGAGGTCGAAAAAATCCCTGCGCAATATGGCTTTGAGCTTGTGACCACTGGTGGCACATATTATTTGCAAGGCGAGCTGGCGTCCTCGGTGGCGCAAAGCATGACGATGGGAATACTGACCTTGGTCGTTCTTTTCGGTGTAATTGCCTTGATCGTATCGGGATCTATTATACTGGCCTTGTCGGTGCTTATCTGTGCGCTATGCGTGGCCGGAATTGTGCTGGGGCTTTTGGCGTTGCTCGGTATTCCGGTTGACATTATATCATCCCCTGCCATCAATATCTGCCTTGGTCTGATCGTCGATGATATGATTCACTTAAGCGTCACGGCCAAACGTCACATGAAAGAAAAGGGAGAAAAATATCTGGGTTGGAGCAGTATGCGCGAGGCCTTGAATACACAAAGCTGGCCTGCAATTATCTCGACTTTGACGATTATGATCGGGTTCTCGGTCTTCGCTTTGTCGGATTTTCCCCCGTCACAACGCTTTGGACTTGAAATTGTGTTTGGTGCGTTTTTGGCAGTAATACTTGCGCTGGGTGTGTTCCCTTATTTGGCAACGCGCCGCATCGGGGCGGAAAAAGATAAGCAGAATTAACGCGGTTGGTGATTGCTCTCGCCGGCTTTGATCTTTTCATTAATCTGACCATAAATATAATCTATGCACTCTTCTATTTTCCGAGAGAGCTCGGTATTGCCGCTTTCTTCTGATTGCCGCGCGAGATAGCCTAAGGGCTCTATGAACTTACCAAGCTCTCTGATGGTAAGGCTTTTTAGAATCTCATTATCAATTTCAAGACTTTTAGAACCGCTCATCGCATAATCTCCTTTCTCCGGTTATTTCTTTATTATGCGTAGAAATATGATTTACGGACACTATATAGGCGGTTAGTATTTTTCGGGCGCAAATAGACTTTGGTATAGGTTACGCAGCGGAGCGTCTACATTATGATTACAGATAAGAAAAAATATTAAGGGCGAGATGGAAATTCTTGAATTTGTCGATAAGGCAAATAAGGCAGAAACGGCAGATACTTTGTTCGGGTTATTTCAAACGGCGTTACGCCCTTATGGATATGACCGTGTGCTGTTTAGCCTAATGACAGATCATATTGCACTCGGCTTGCCCGCAGGTCATGGCGTGATGCAAAATTACCCCGATGACTGGATGAAGCATTATGTAGCAAAAGGGTATGAAAATGATGATCCTGTGCGCTGTTTTGCCTTTGCGAAATCGGGGCCTTTTATTTGGGACGAGCTCCCTTTATTTTCCGAGCTGGGTCAGCGCCAAAAAGATTGTCTAAACGGCGGTAAGGAAGCCGGATTGAATAATGGCGCAGCAGTTAGCCTGCGCGGTCCCAATAATGAGATTTGCGCCATCGGCGCGGCATCATCCGATAACGGAGAAATAGCGAAAAACGCTCCCTATATTTTGCATATGTTGGGCCAGCATTTTTATTACGCCTATCAACAAATTATTCTAAAGCAAAAAGGCGAGGCCGATAAAATCGTCATTACAGAACAGGAGCGCGAGATCCTGCATTGGCTAGGTGCCGGAAAATCTGTCAATGATATAGGAACTATCATAAATTTATCCGAAGCGGGCGTGAAATATCATCTGGCCAAAATCTATAATAAAATGGGCACCAATAACCGCTATACCACAGTTGTAAAGGCACTTTATAACGGTCTAATCACGCTGTAATTATTATTTTCTTCTAATGTTCTCTTGTAAGTTTAGCGCTGCCATATATATACATACACGTAAGTATTTATAATTGGAAAGTATGAAAATGTCGGGCGCGAAGATTAGTTTTGCAGAATTCGTGGCAATGTTGGCGCTGTGTATGTCGCTGGTTGCTTTGTCTATTGATACTATGCTGCCCGCTCTGCCTGATATTGCCGCAGCGTATGATATTGCGCGCCTGAATGACCAGCAATATATGATTACTTTTCTATTTGCCGGGCTGGCAATCGGACAACTGATTGCGGGGCCATTATCCGATAGCCTTGGGCGTAAAGCGGGTATCTATGTCGGTATAGTCGTATTTGTTATAGGAAGCTTGATTTCCTATTTTTCCTCTACATATGAGCTGATGCTGGCAGGAAGATTTATTCAAGGCTTGGGTGCGTCATCCCCACGTGTGGTCACAATTGCAATGGTACGCGACCGCTATGAAGGGCGCGATATGGCGCGCGTAATGTCCTATATCATGGGTGTTTTCATTCTCGTCCCCACCTTGGCACCTGCCTTTGGGCAAGGCATCATGTATCTGATGGATTGGCGCAGCATCTTTCTGGTTTTCGTCGCCATAGCGCTGGCCATACTTCTTTGGGTCGGGTTAAGAAGCGAAGAGACTTTAAATCCGCTAGATAAGCGCCCGTTTACTCTGCCGGTAATCTGGGGCGGCTTGGTAACTGTGTGCACCAATAAAATGACGGTGTGTTATACGGTTTCGGCCGGATTAATATTCGGCGCCTTGATGGGGTATATCAATTCCGCGCAGCAAATTTTTCAGAATCTTTATAATGTCGGCGATATGTTTGCCCTTTATTTCGGTATAACCGCCCTTACACTCGGCGTTGCTTTCTTTGTCAATGCCCGCTTGGTAAGGCGTCTTGGTATGCGCCGCGTTGTTATTTGGTCTTTGATGGCTTTATTATGCGTGGCGGTTTTGTTCGGTGTTTTCGAATATTCGGCCCACGGCAATGTTCCTCTTTTAGGCTTTGTAGCCTTTATGATGGCGAGCTCGTTTTGTATGGGGATGTGCTTTGGTAATTTTAATGCTTTGGCAATGGTGCCAATGGGGCACATGGCGGGCATTGCTTCCTCTGTAATCGGCGCAGTTTCATTGGTGGTCGCTATAATGCTGGGCGGCGCAATCGGCCAGTTTTATGACGGCACTCTCTTGCCCTTAACATGCGGCATACTGGGCGCATCCGTGCTGGCTCTGCTATTTGCGAAAATTGCAGAAGGCGATAAGTTTCTAGAAAAGGCGATTTAAAGCGCCTTTCTTTCTTATATATTAGGATCGAATAATTTAAGCGCACTTCTGATAGCGCCTAAAGTTTTTGGCATTTGCTTCATCTGTGCCCCTGCGCCGCGGGCATTGTTCAGATTATAGAACTCCCGCGTCATATCGGCCATGGCTTTCAAACGGATTGCATCATCGCCAGTTAAAGGCGAGCCGCTAACCTGTCTGCGCGGCAGACTGTGCGGGGTGACGCTATCGCGCATCTCTTGCGGCGTTGGCGCGGGCTCGGGGCGTTTTTCCCGCAGCGGCGCACCTTTGGACAAAGTATGCTTCACGCGGCGCCAAGTGGCTTTGTCGCGGAAACGGTCAAGGAAGCGGTCACGCTCCAACTGCAAAATACGGCTGATATTCAGCGCTATTCCCGGATGCACGCCGATCTCGTCCTCGCCGCGCTCATCCATAATCAGTTTGAGTTTATCGGCGACAATCGGATCACTTACATGTAAATCAACGTCATCACGTGTGATAACCTCACCGCCTGTCAAAATATCGGCCAGCGCGTCAATGACTTTAACATCAATATGGTTGATGCCACCTTTGGACGGGTCGCCGCCTTTTGTATAAAGCTTATCAACATTCATGCGAATAGCACCCTTACCTGTCAAACCCGGCAAGTTAAAGCTTGGCAAAGGCCGCGGCGCGTAATCTTTGGCCATCTCAAGTGCTTTGGCTTTTGCATCAGCCAGCACGCGGTCTGGGTTCATCGAGATGCCATCATCTTTCGAGATCCAGAGTTTCTTTTTCGCATCTTGTGAGGAAGAGGCAATTGACATCATAGGATTGGCCAGTGCCATTCCCGCCTCTATAACCGCGGGCATAGGACCTTTCATCTGGCCGGGCTTTTCAAGTGCGCGTTGCAGATAGCGCGCCGATCCGCCCCATGCCGGTACAAGACCCAACCCTGTTTCAGGCAGGCCGATAACTTGTTCCGGTCCGGCTTGAATGGCATCACAATGCAGAAGAACTTCGCAGCCGCCGCCAAAAGCGTAATTCTGGGGCGTTCCCTTGGGCGCGCCAACCACAGGGAAGGGGGCTTGTTTGAGCGCGTTGTATACTGCCTGTCCTTCGAATACCAATTCTTCAACCAGGCCGGGTAGCTTTTTCCCGACATATTGGCCGATGCCGATCGCCCTTAAAAGGCTGTTCTCAGTCGCGTTCATGAAGACCTCGACCAGTTTTAGATTAGCACCGAACGAAAAGCTCTTTTCGTCATTATAAATGACCATGCCTTTATATTTGTCAGGATTATCATCGACCAGTTTAATGCTTTCATTGATAACCCAGAATATAGACGGGTCAATGGCGTTTTTGGTGGAATGGAATTCCAGCGCGACAACACCGTCGCCAATATCCCAAAGACTGGCGGATTTATGCGTAATGAGGGGCTGGGAGGCGGCTTTAATATCATCAAGGCTGAGCACACCCTGGGCGCGTTTAATGGCGCTATAACTGCTATCAAAATTCATCACCTGATTTTGGCCATCCGCCTTGCGGTAGAAACCATCTTGCAGGGCTTTGGTAAGAAGCGGCGGCACATCGCGCCCTTCCTTTTTTAGCGTGTTTGCAAACCATTCCACACCGAATTGATCCAGCAATTCGAACGGTCCGAATTCCCAGTTAAATCCGGCGCGCATCGCATCATCAACATCTTGCAGGTCATATGCCAGCTCTTCCGCATGATCAAGCGTATAAATCATAATGTCGCGGATGACTGGCCATGCGAAATTTGAAGGCTTGTCTTCACTGTCGAAGAATTTATCGAACCCGCCATATTTCTTGATTTTCTTTTCAAACTTGAAATAAGGACTTTCTTGAAAATCGCGATACTCGCCTGTCTCAAGATCGCGCGTTTCTTTTAACGGCTTGCCGTTGTCGTCTTTAACCAGATTGCCCTGATCATCGGTTTTCTTGCGGTAATACCCGCCCTTACTGTTCGGGTCGCGGTTGCCAAGATATCCTGCCTTCAGCATGCCTTCCAGCTCTTCCGTGCCGGAGAAAATCTTCTGGAATTCATCGTCCTTCGGCAAATTGGCATGCAAATCGGTGCGCACATGTTCGATCACAGGTAAGCCCACCTCATCGGCCAGTTTGAACAGGCCGAGCTTGGGGAAGCCGAACGCCATGCCCATAATGGCATCTACGTCCTCGATCGGCATCTCCATATCCACGGCCTGCACGCGGGCGCGCTCCATGGCGAAAATGCCGATACGGTTGGCGATAAAGCCGCGCGCGTCTTTACAATGCACAGTCTTCTTACCCAGCTTTTCGCTACCGAATTTGATGACTGTATCTACAATTTCGGGGTCCGTATCATCGTTTGAAATGACTTCCAGCAAATGCATGAAGCGCACAGGATTAAAGAAATGCGTATTCACAAAGCGGCGTTTGAAATCATCCGATTGACCGCCGGTCAGTGATTCAATCTGCATCGTGGAGGTGTTAGAGGAGAAAATCGCATCGGGCTTGGCGATTTTTTCGATGTTTTTATAAATGCCGGCGCGTACTTCTTGCGGCGCCAGAATGGTCTCGATAATCCAGTCACAATCGGCCAGCATGTCCAGATCTTCATTCGATAATCCGGTTGTGATGTTTTTGGCATTCTCGGGCACCATTAAGCCTGCATTGAAAGCATCGGTCGGCTTGGCCTGTTGCATGCGCTCGATGGCTTCATCGGCGCGGTTTCTGCCCGTGTCTTTATTCTTCAAATCCAGAAGAACAACCTCAACGCCTGAATTGGCCAGTTGTCCGGCAATACCTGCGCCCATGGTTCCGGCTCCGATAACGCCGACTCTTTTGATCTCTTTGGTCATGTGCTAAGCCCTTGTCTAGATGTCGAAATTCGGGTTTTCAAGGATCATGGCCATGCCCTGACCGCCCCCGACACACAACGTGGCCATGCCATAACGCTTATTGGCTTTTTGCAACTCAAGCGCCAGTGTTCCCGCCAAGCGCGCGCCCGTGGCACCCAATGGGTGCCCCATAGCTATCGCGCCGCCATTGACATTGATTTTCTCGACATCAGGCTCCATGCCTTGGGCTTTCCATTCCTGAATGACGGCAAGGCTCTGCGCGGCAAAGGCTTCGTTCAACTCGATAATATCCATATCTTTCATGGACAAACCTGACTGCTCGAATGCGCGTTTTGACGCTTCCACAGGGCCGATGCCCATTATTTCGGGTGCGCAGCCGCTCTCGCCGACTGCAATAATGCGCGCCATGACCGGCATATTATTGGCCTTGGCAAAAGATTCGGATGTGACCATGACGGCAGAGGCGCCGTTGGTAATCTGCGAGGCAGAGGCCGCTGTAACAGTTCCGCCTTCGCTGGCATCCTTGGCAACGGGTCGTAATTTGGATAACCCTTCAACGCTGCTGTCTGCGCGCACGCCATCATCATGATCAAGGCCGTTTATCGGCACGATTTCATCTTTGAAACGCCCTGATTCTGCCGCCTTGGCGTGACGCTGGTGCGAGCGCACGGAAAATTCATCCTGCTCGGTGCGGCCAATTTTATATTTTACGGCCAAATTTTCGGCTGTAGCCGGCATATCCATGAACGCGGCGGCGTTGCCTTCATGCACTTGCGCATTCAAATGAGGATTAAAACCGCCCATGGGCACGCTGCTCATGCTTTGAACACCGCTGCATATATAAACAGAATCCTTGTTGAACAGGCTGAGCGCCGCGCCCATATTAATCGCATCGAGCGAGGAGGCACAGAACATATCCAGTGACGTTCCCGTTACCGTTTCCGGTAATTTACAATCTGGGTGCATCACCGCAATGCGGGCAATGTTTAATCCCTGATCGGCCTCTTGGTGAACACATCCGGTCAGCAACTTTGTAACTTTATCAGGGCTTAATCCGCTGCGATCCAAAACAGCATTGATCAAAGGCACCAGCAGATCAACCGGGTCAACATCGGCAAGACGCCCAGGCGCTTTGCCGGAGCCCGGAATGGCCGCCTTGGCAAAGGGGCTGCGGGCATATCCTGTTATGACGGCATAATCTTTTGTCTGGTCGCTCATGTTTTCTCTCCTGTTCGATATGGGAATTTTATTAATATTTTTTATATCCCATGACGGTTATCACATAAAATTTTCTATTTCTATATTATTATTCCTTGATGTTGTAAAGGAATTTGGAGGGATTTCAATCCATTTGTCATCCAGCGCGTCATCGTGGAAATCAAAAGGCTCGGATACAATAATAATGCTTTTGGGCTGTTTGATCTTCTTCTCGCCTTTTTCATCACAAACCCAGTTGGAGCGGGTTGAATAAAACTGCGAATGGGGTTTGGCGTTATCGGCATAGCGCAAAGTCCAGAGCGTGTTGCCGTCACTAATCGTGCAAGACAGATTGATAATGCCATTTGTTTTTTGGTCTTTTGAAACGCTTTGTAATTTCTTCACCACTTTTTGCATGGCCGCTTTCGGATCATCCATCAGACCGTAAGTAAGGGCGAGCAAGAATATAGTCTCGCTATCGGTTGTGCCCACAAGTGCGGGATAGAATTCAGGCGATATTTCTTCATGCAAATCCTGACGCATCACTTCGAATTCGCTGACATAGCCATTATGTTGGAACAGCCAGTTTTTATATTTAAACGGGTGGCAATTGCTACGCTGGACCACGCCTGTTGTGCGGGCGCGGACATGGGCGAAGAATGTATGGGCGCGGACTTGCTTGCAAATCTCGTGCATATTCTCGTTACTCCACGCCGGAAGCTCGTCCTTGAACAGGCCTGGCTCGTCTTTCTCCGCATACCAGCCAATGCCGAAACCATCCGCGTTCAAATTCAATAACTTGCCTTCGGAGCTGTAATTCATCTGCGCATTCATGCTCTGCTCCACTAGTGAATGGGTGGGCAGTGTCACAATCTGTTCAATAAATATCGGCGTTCCCGTATAGGCGATCCATCTACACATTTACTCATCCTTCCATTTTTTCTAATAACAAACATAGACTTTGATTGCCAAAAATACACCCCTAGAAGGGGCTTTGATGTAGTAATGATAAAAATGAAAATAAAGGGAAATGCCTTGCTGGTTATTACACAATTCGCTTGGCGACCAGATTTAGGCTCCAATCTAAATCTAACCTAGCCGATGATGAGCCCTAATAAAAAAGCACATAAAAGCAGGGCGAGCGCAGAGCTATTTATCCAGAAATTTTGATGGGGAACCGTCCATAGCCAAGGTCTTTTTGTTGTGGCTTCTTTGTCAAATCTTCCTTTGCGCCTTTCTATACCCTCGACGGTAGTAAAGAGATTATTTTGCCTCTCTGGATGCGGTGTTTTATCAGTCAGTTGGCCACCCCAGGATACTTTGGCCGCCAGCCAATCGGAAAAACCGGGGAAAAGTTTCTGTCCTAAAACAACCAGCCATACAATTCCGCCCACCCAAATCTCGCGGTGCTGCGGATGTTCTGTTGCCCAAACGATGGCCTCTCCCGCCAATTTGGGATCATAGAGAGGGTCTTGCGGATGTGGTTCTTTATCGACATAGAGCTTGCACCAGCTATAAAGCGGCGTGTTAATAGCCGGAAATTGAATGGCGGTAATATTGATTGCGCTTTTTTCATGGATTAATTCAGCGCGCAGAGAATCCGTAAAACCGCGTATAGCATGTTTGGCCCCGCAATAGGCCGATTGCATGGGCAATGGCCGATAGGAAAGCGCCGAGCCGATTTGTATAATCTGACCTTTATTGCGTTTTTTCATGCGTGTAAGGGCGGCGTGCGTACCCATGACATAGCCATGATAGGCGACATCAGTCACGCGGCGGTAGTCTTCAATTGGCACGTCTTCAAACTTTCCAAATACAAGAGCCATTGCACAGTTAACCCAGATATCAATAGGGCCGAGTTCTTGTTCTATATATTCTGCGGCCTTTGCCAGAGCGTCAGACTCGGTAACATCGCAAGGGATGACGAGCGCGCTGCCGCCTGCATTTACAATCTCGGCTTTAACCTCGTTCAAGGCGTTTTCATTTCTAGCGATAAGGGCCAGAGTATGCCCTTTTTTACCGAGCGCGACTGCCGCGCTCCTGCCAATCCCCGAGGAGGCGCCTGTAATGACGATGACTTTATTCATTGCAAAACTGATTGGTTAATGGATACGCCGTGGTGATAAACCAGCTCGCCGCCTTTATATCCTGTCATGGTTAATCCGCCGACCCCAATGAAAAGCAATAGGGTAAGAAGCCAACCATCGCGCACCTGCCGCTTCCAATTCAGAAGGGACCAAAAAGCGAGTACTGTATAAAGCGCCGCCGTGCCAAGCGCCCAGTTTCTATGGTTATGAATATGGTGGTGAATATCTTCGCTGACAGTTACGTTCCACATGGCGACGAAGCCTGCCCCAATAGTAAATGCAGCAATTATAACGCCAGTCCATAGCATCATTCTGCCTGTGACAAGAATGGTATCTGACCAGGGTTTATCTGAGCCGATAACATTTGCAAAAATGAAAAACGGCGCTAGAAAAAGCAGCGCAAAACTGAAATGCACCAAAATAGGATGCCAGTGTACGGGTTCTATAATCATTTTAAGTACTTTCTTCTTCTGGGTTCAATGCTCCTTCAAATTCTGGTAGGGGGCGTTCATCTGCTTCTTGCTGCGTTTTGGCTTGTCCGTTTGCTTTAATATCGTCGATCAGCCATTTCATTTCCTTGATTTCCTGGCGCTGCGCTTTGATAATTTTATCGGCCAGTTCCCTGACACGAACATCGTCAATTTGCGCGCGTTCACTGGTCATGATGGCAATGGAATGGTGCGGGATCATGGCGCTCATATAAGAGGAATCCTGTACCGTGGTCTGGGCGCGTACCAGAAATAAAGCCAACGCGAAAATAATCGCGCTTCCGATGTAAATGAGCGAATTGAGACCTTTGTTTTTGTACATAGCCAGCATGAAGCTGAGCATTATAACTGCCATTGCGGCACCCATAACAAAGGCCATGTAAAACCTCGTTTCGCTCCAGAACACGTGGTCAATTGCGTAAGTGTTCAGATACATCAAGCCAAACATCACAGCGGTCGAAGTGGCGATCATGGCCAAAAATCTGGAGTATTTCATTTTTATCTCCTTGTTAGAGTTTATAATCTCCAACAAAAAGAAATGAGCACAGTTCCATGCGAATATTATGGATGTCCGTTAAGCAATGCTTATAAATTTACGCTCGCCAAAAGTGCCGCATGGTCTGAAAATGGCTGTGGTATTATTTTCAAATCTATCTTGCCCACCAGACCCGCCGTGCACAGGCATAAATCCAATACCAAGCGCCGCTTATGAAACGTGAAGGTGTAATCACTTTCTTTGTTTAATAATCTTAATGCTCCGTCATCTGTGATGGGAGCGAGTTCTTTCAATCCCTGTAAAATATTAAAGTCTGCCATGATGATAGCTTCATAGGGCCTGCCAAGAACAATATCCCTTATTTCCTTTAGCTGGGCTTGGCGGGTTTGTGCATTCAGGGAAAAATGCGCGAAGTAATATTCGATACCGCCGGGCAAAGAAAAGCGGTAAATCAACCGCTTGGCGCCGCGGGTGAAGTATATTTTCTCGTAAGCGTAATTGTTTTTTGCAATAAAGCCATTGCTTTTGCCACGATGGAATGGAAGGCGGCTATGCAACCTGCCGCCATATTTATCCGCAACATCAAAATAGTGGTGGTCGTCATCGGTCAAGGCTTCGATTTGGTTATAAAAGCCGGTAAAAAATGAACCTTGTTCTATTTCTACAAAGCAGCACAGATCAGGATCTTCTTTCACGATAATATCTTTGACCTGATCCAAAACCCGTTTTTGAGCAGGCGGAGAGTGATAGAAATGTGTACCCGAGCGCGTAATGTGATCTTTTAAAGAGCCGCTAATGCCGCGCGCATATCCTATATTGCTGAAAAATATCTTTTGCTTCATATCACATTATTTTTTTGAAAAGACGACCGGCAAACCCTATGATCTTTGTTTTGAGCGGCAAAGCGCTCCACGCGTCCATCCCCATCTGTTGCGTTGCGCTTTTTGTTTCCTCGAATATTGTATCCATGCTCTCAATGACGTCTTTGTTTGTAATCAATAAATTGCCTTCCCTATTATAAAGTAGACTTAGGTAATCCAGATTTGTACTGCCCAGTATGGCCCATGTGTCATCAATGATTCCATATTTTGCATGACAGACGCCGTGATTATAAGAATATATATTCACACCGCTTTGAATAAGTTCAGGAAAGAACGAGCGCGATACAATGCCTGCAATCGGCACATCGGTTTTTTCAGAGATCACAATATCCACACGAACATCTCGTCTTGCTGCCTGTTTCAACGCGTCTTTTAAGCGTTTGGGCGGCGAGAAATAGGGCGTAACCAGTTTGATTGTATTTTTTGCGTTTTTAATGCGGGTAATCAGGGTGTCGTAACTCTCTGCGGTTGGGAAATCCGGATGGGAAATTTTATAGCATAAACCGTCAATTTGAGAATCGGGGCTATGGTTTATATGTTCAAAATCATTTTTGCCGAATATTTGTACCTGTGCGCCTGATATGCGCGCCACGATATCATCCCAGTCTTTCATATGCTGGGCGATGCAGGCCCCGCCGATATAGGCAATGCCGGAATCGATTAGTAACAGTTTCAAATGGCTGCGGGGTAACCATCGCCACGGCATAAAAATATGGAGCCAGTTTATATCGTTATAGAATTCGACACTTCCGTTACAGCGCCTTATCTCTTTAATGAGCGGTATATTATAAACGTTGTTGGAACCAAACTTATCCAGAAGAAGGCGGACGCGCACTCCTTGTGAGGCTTTTTCGGCAAAAAGGGAAAGGAATTTCCGCCCGGTTTCATCATTTTGCAAAATATATTGTTCCAATACGATGGAATGTTGCGCGTTTTTGCAATCCTCCAACATAGCCTCCCACACATCGTTAGTATGGGTATAAATATCAACATTACAGTCAGGCTCGGCCGGTCCGCGTTTAGGGGTAGCCTTTATGTCCTTAATATTTTGGGTTTGGGCTAGTGTTTGCATAGTTTGCCAACCAGATAGAGGGGGGAACGGTTCCTCGGCAAAAAAAGAGGCTTTGATCCTTTTTGTGAACTTTTCATCATTTTTCAGGTTGGATGAATTTGATGACTAAAATGCCAGAGGGGGTAATAATGTGGTTTGAAAGCTGGGAGTCAATTTTAAATATCTCGATCACGGGAATTGTCTCTTTTATCGGTCTAATAATTTTGCTGCGTATCGCCGGAAAAAGAACGCTTACAAAAATGAATGCGTTTGATTTCATTATGACCTTCACGATCGGCTCGACGCTGGCAACAACGATTACATCTGACGATACAACGGTGAGCGAAGGTCTGACGGCTTTGGCTATAATTATTTTTGTGCAATATGTGATTGCGTGGCTGGAAGTGCGCTCTGAATTGTTTCAAAGACTTATCAAAGCCCAACCATCCGTACTTTTTTACGAGGGTGATTTTCGCGAAACCGCAATGAAAAAAGAGCGTATTACCAAGGTCGAGGTTCTTGCGGCCATGCGCTATAGCGGCCTTTCCGACCCATCGCAAGCACGTCTGGTTGTCATGGAAACAGATGGCCAGCTTAGCGTTATCCCGAACTCTGATCAAAAATCCGATCTGGGAGTAATTAAAACGGTCGAGAATTTCAAACCCGGCAATAATTCCAAAACAGAACCGTAATCCGAGTCAATTTAGGATAAACCGTACACCGACATATGTCTCGTTTAGCCTTAATATCCTCTTTTTTCTTTAAAGCCAAGTATTCCTGCCGTTTTTGCGGCAATGACGGCTTCTTCATTGGTAGGAATTACCAGGACGTCAATTTCACTTTCTGATGTCGTTATAAAATCCTTATTATTCGTGTTGGCCTGATTATCTATTTCCAATGGTAACCAACTCAGGTAGTTGCATATTTTCTCGCGTATAATGCTGTCATTCACGCCCATTGCCCCTGTAAAAACGAGCGTATCGATTCCACCCAGCGCCATCATTAAACCGCCCATCTGTCGTGCCGCCATATAACAAAATAATTCGACCGCTCTTTGTGCCGCTTCGTTTTCGTTATCATCCAGATCACGCATATCGGAACTGATACCCGAAACGCCAAGAAGTCCTGACTTTTTATAGAGAAGTTCCTCAATATCTTCGGCACTCATATTTTTTTCTTTTAAAAGATATAAAATCACGCCCGGATCAAGATCACCGCAACGCTTGCCCATCATGAGCCCGTCCAGTGCGCTAAAGCCCATTGTCGTGGCAATACTTTTCCCGTTCTTCATAGCGCACATACTGGCACCGCTTCCAAGATGGGCTACTATCACACGTTTTGTGTGACCATCTTCCAGATAATAATTCAGCATCCCTGCGATATAGTCGTAAGATAAACCATGGAAACCATAACGATACAGTCCCTCTTTTTTCGCCAAATCAGAGGGCAGTGCAAACTGTCGCGCTTTCCATGGTTGCCCACTATGAAAAGCTGTGTCGAAACACGCAACTTGCGGAATGTCACCGATTTTTTCTTCGATAAGATCTATTAGCTTCAAATTATAAGGCTGGTGAAGCGGAGCCAGAGGTATCAGTTTTTCCAATTTTTTGCGGATATCCGGCGTTATCAATACAGGACCATCAAAATCTTCTCCGCCATGGACAACGCGATGTCCGGCACCAACCAGCTTATAGCCGTCCAGAGCCTCTTCAATCCAGCCGTAAAAGAAAGATAGCGCATTGTCGTAACCACTTTCTATAGGCTCATGATCAATGATGCTTTTCCCTTCCCACCCCTTAATGGCCGCGACTGTTTCTCCGTGAATACGATCGGCCTCAAAAGTGTAGCAAACGGTTTTGCCATCAATTTCGCATAGCGCGCATTTCAAGCTGTTCGATCCGGCATTACATGTTAAAAGAAACTCAGACATCGTTCTCCCTTTCGGCAGCAGGCTTTGTTAAAAGATAGTTCAATACAACTAACGGTAAACGGGTTGAATAATTCCAAAAATGATGCATAAGATTTTAGAAAAACACTGAGTATTTGAATCGCACATACAAAGGCGGAAATGGCGGATGGGACGCTAATTAGTATAGTTTCAAACGCAAAGGAAGCTGTGGGAATAAATTAAAAAAACGGGTTGATAATATTGTCATTATAGACAACCATAAATAACTTAAATTTTTATGGGGGTTCTATGGGGTATATAGATAAATTCGAAAGAGGCTTTTTATTTTCACTTACAAGGGTTGTGGCAAGCCGTATTTTCAACTGTTTCCATTCCGTTCTGTGGTGGGGGTAGTGATTATTGCTATCGGCGCGGCGCTGTTTGCTATCATTGAAACCGAGAAGCAGATACGCTTGGCTTTCAAACGTAGAAAGAGGAACATACCATCATGAGCTTATTGGCTGGTAAAAAAGGGTTGGTGGTCGGAATTGCCAACGATGATTCAATTGCATGGGGCTGCGCCAAGGCGTTCCAGAAACAGGGCGCTGATATTGCCGTCACCTATCTGAATGACAAGGCCAAAACCTATGTTCAGCCCTTAGCCGATAAGCTTCAGGCGCCTATCTGTATGAAGCTGGACGTCACGAAGCCCGAAGAGCAAGACGCGGTTTTTGCGGCGATCGCGGAGAAATGGGGGAAGCTGGATTTCCTCTTGCACTCCATTGCATTCGCTCCAAAAGCAGATCTACACGGGCGCGTACTGGATAGCTCCAGCGAAGGATTTATGAGTGCCATGGACGTGTCCTGCCATTCCCTCATACGTCTCTCTAAAGCTGCGGAGCCTTTAATGAGCGATGGTGGCAGCATTCTGACCATGAGTTTTTACGGAGCGGAGAAAGTTGTTACGCATTACAATCTGATGGGGCCAGTCAAGGCGGCATTGGAAGCCAGTGTTAAATATCTTTCTACCGAGTTAGGCAGCCAGCGTATCAGAATTAATGCCATATCAACGGGGCCTGTTAAAACGCGTGCGGCATCCGGTCTAACAGATTTTGATAGATTAATGGAAGAAGCCACAGGGAAAGCCCCGCTGCATCAACTTGTCACATTAGAGCAAATAGGTGCAATGGCCGCTTTTCTGGTTTCTGATAACGCTCAGCAGGTTACAGGGCAGACCATTTATGTCGATGCGGGATATAATGTGAGAGGGTAAGGGTGGCTAATTTACCCGCATGCGTGGGGCGCTTTAATGATATCGAGCGCCTCTTTCGGATCATCGGTCATTTTGATGTAATTTAGGTCGCGCTCGTCAATTGTGCCAAGCTCCAGCATGGTTTTGTCCAGAAACGGTCCCAATTGTTTCCAATAAGGGCTGCCCATTGTAATGACAGGAAAGTCGCATATTTTCCCTGTTTGCATGAGAGTGGCAGTTTCAAAAATCTCATCCATAGTGCCAAAGCCGCCTGGCAGAAGAATAAAGGCTTGTGAATATTTCAAGAGCATGACTTTGCGCACGAAAAAATGATCGAAACTCAGGGAAATATCTTGATAAGGATTGGGAAATTGTTCGGCGGGAAGCTTGATATTGCAACCGATAGATAAAGCGCCGGCATCTTTTGCCCCTCTGTTAGCGGCCTCCATGATGCCCGGACCCCCGCCGGTCATGATTGTATACCCGGCTTGGCCGATTTGATAAGCGGTTTCATAGGCCAGCTTGTAGTACTCATGGTCTTCGGGAAAGCGAGCCGAGCCGAAAAATGTTACGCATTTTGAGATATTACCAAGTTTGGTAAAACCTTTGCGGAATTGCCGCCAGATGCGAAAGCTGCGCCACAGATCAAGGGTATAAGTTTGCGCTCCTTGTAATAAGTGAAAATCTGCATCCTGTTTCATAGGTATTATTCTTCTTTTGTTAATCGAGTATATACAGTATTTTGTAGCTTTATAAATTAAAGTAAATTTTATGTCTCTGGCCGAATATTTATCCTTCATTGTGACATGTATAATCATTGAATCAACGCCGGGGCCAAATATGGCGTACTTAGCGGTTCTTAGTGCAAGTGATGGCCGTAAGGCCGGTTTTTTTGCTGTGGGGGGGATTGCTTTAGGGCTTCTGATTGTCGGGGTGCTTGCAGCCCTTGGCCTTGCGGCTTTGATTTCCAGCTCTGATCTTGCGTACCAGCTTTTGAGATGGGGCGGGATCGCTTATCTCTTTTGGCTGGCGTGGGATGGTTGGAAAGCAGAGCCGGAAATATCGCCGCACAATATAGATGAAACACAACAACGGCAGAAATATTTCAAGCGCGGCCTGATCGTTAATCTTTTAAATCCGAAAGCCGCAGTCTTTTATATTGCCATACTTCCAGGTTTTGTGAATACATCTGCCCCCGTTATGTTTCAGACACTTGTATTGACGCTTACCTTTGTGGTCATCGCTACTTTTGTTCATTTCTTCATCGTTGCGATGGCCGGGACTGCGCAGAAATTTTTGCATAGCCGGAAAAAGAGGCTTATAGTCCGGCGTGTACTCTCACTAGCGCTTGTGGGCATCGCCATTTGGTTTGGATTTGAAACAGCAAGGAACATTGAATGAAATTAACATTTTTAGGCGCGACCGGCACGGTTACTGGCTCCAAATATCTGCTGGAAGATGATGGTAAAAAATTTCTGATAGATTGTGGATTGTTTCAGGGACTAAAAGAATTGCGCTTGAGGAATTGGGAAAAGCCGCCCTTCGATCCAGCTTCTATTGATGCGGTTATTTTAACTCATGCTCATATAGATCATAGCGGATACTTGCCAAAACTAGTGAAAAGTGGCTTTAAGGGCCCTGTTTATTGTTCGCCAGCCACAGCGGATTGATGCGATATTTTGCTACCTGATAGTGGTTATTTACAAGAAGAAGATGCGGCGCGCGCCAATAGATACGGCTATAGCAAGCATGCGCCAGCAATACCGCTTTATACTCAAGAGGATGCCTATAACGCGCTGGAGCACATCAAGCCGGTTTCGTTCGGAGATGAACACCGTTTGAGTGAATTTCTCAGCTTTCATATGACACATGCCGGGCACATACTCGGGGCGGCATGTTTAACCGTAACAGACGGCCAGAAAAAGATTGTTTTTTCCGGTGATCTCGGTCGCCCGAACGATGCCGTTATCAAACCCCCTGCCCAAATACAGGATGCCGATTACTTAGTACTGGAGTCGACCTATGGCGACCGTTTGCATGACACGACTGACCCGCTGGATCAATTAGAAGCGATTGTCAATAAAACATCAGCGCGCGGCGGTACGGTCGTAATTCCTGCTTTTGCGGTCGGGCGTGCCCAAAACCTGATTTATTATATGTATAAGCTCAAAGAGGCCGGGCGTATTCCCGATATTCCGGTATATCTTGACAGCCCGATGGCGATTAATGTCACGAAGCTCTTGCATAAACATGCAAGTGAACACCGTCTATCCGCGAAAGAATGCGATAAAGTTTGTGCCAGTGTTATTTATACAAAAACCGTGGATCAGTCCAAAGCGATTTACAGCAAGAATAACGGCCTGCCCGCTATTATAATCTCAGCCAGCGGAATGGCGACGGGTGGACGGGTTCTGCACCATCTTAAGGCTTATATAAGCGATCCACGCAATACAATTGTACTGGCAGGCTTTCAAGCGGCTGGAACACGCGGAGCCCGCCTTGCACACGGGGAAAAGGAAATAAAAATTCACGGTGATTTGCATTTCGTGCGGGCGGATATAGTTAGACTGGATAACATATCAGCGCATGGGGATTATGAGGAGATTCTCGACTGGTTAAGGCATTTCCGTGAAGCGCCGAGCAAAGTATTTTTAACCCATGGAGAGCCCGAAGCGGCTTCCTCATTCAAGTTTAAAATTGAAGACCGTTTTGGATGGAACGTTGAAATCCCATCTTATGGTCAGAGCGAGGATATTTAGCCGGATAACGTAAACTTGGTGTTATTCATAGAATTTATGCCCCAAAGTCACGCTTTCCGCGCAGCTTTGGCGTTATACTTCAAGGGCGAAGAATCTGGGATTACAAAAAAAAGCCGACTATTCTCTAGCGAGCCTTTCAAAGTTGACCCATAGCAAGTATAAAATGGTGGAGGGTCAATCAGAAACTTGGAACCAATTTCAGGAAACCCTTCAAGATTGGGTGATTATTATCAGAAACCATAAGGGCGGCTTAGGCTTGTGTTACGCATGACCTGCCACTGAAGCCTTTTAATACTGAGAAACATAGTCATATTTATAGTCACCGGATGGCATTTGAACCGTTCATGGTTTTTTCAAATGTTAGTGAAACGCAGCGGAACTTTTAACACAGTGAGCGAGTGAACGTTAAGACATTTGAAAAAGCATTTTAATTAAGAAACTGGAAAATATACTACACGTTAATAGAATTAATAAGTTAAGAGGGGTGGCGGTTGAAAATTCTAATTTTGATAATCAGAACACAATCATAGGGTACTCTTTATTTGAATAGTCTGATAAATTTATTGGGTCAAACTTGCCAAGGAGTTTTCATGAGCGAAGAAGAAAATAGGCGCCCTTTGAAAGTAAGGGGCTGGAAAATTACGCAAAACTGGGCAGCTTGGCTCTCAACAAAAGCAATTACACCAAATCAAATCTCACTCGCCAGTATCGTATTTTCAGCGTTCGCAGCATTTTTCTTTTTTCTTTTCCCCTTTGCAAACGTGGCAGGACTTTGGGCTTTAGCGATTTTGGTGCCACTATGCCTTTTTGGGCGCGGCCTCTGCAACATTTTTGATGGGCTTGTTGCTATTGAAGGCAGTAAATTCACCGCCTCAGGAGAACTGTTCAATGACGTTCCTGACCGAATTTCTGATGTGCTGATAATTGTGGCTTGCGGATATGCTTGCGGTATACCTGAATTAGGCTGGCTGGCTGCTACGCTCTCTGTCATTACGGCATACGCCAGAACCTTGTCCAGGAGTATCGGAGCGCCTTCTGACTTTCAAGGGCCAATGGGTAAAGTGCCGCGCATGGCTGTGGTGGGAATTACGGCTTTTCTTACTCCTATGGAATTTATGTCTTTCGGGTCGTTCATACTTTTAAAACTGGGCTTGGTGGCTATCACCATCGGATGCGTTATCACAATCTGGAAACGCTTAAAAACAGCCCATGACTATCTGGAGGACAACGCCAATGCTTGATATTTTTTATACAAACCCGGTACTTGGCAGCATCGGCATTATTTTTATCCTACTAATCATTGCCACAATCGTTGCGCAGATTTTAAGACGCACTAATACGGCAGATTCTTATAAGGAACTATCTGATCGTGTTAAAAGCTGGTGGTTTATGATCGCCATCTTTTCTATGGCGATCCTGACCTCGCCGGTAATTTCTGTGATCTTTTTTGCACTACTTAGCTTTCTGGCGTTCAAGGAATATGTTTCCATAATCCCGCTCCGGCAAGTGGATCGTATTGTCCTTTTCTGGGCTTATCTGACGATCCCGATCCAATATCTTTTGGTTGGTACTGGATCATATGGGCTATTCATCGTATTTATCCCTGTTTGGGTCTTCTTTCTTCTTCCGTTCCGCATGATACTGTCCGGTCAGACTGAGGGTTTTCTGCGCTCTGTAACAGCCATAAGCTGGGGACTGATGATTACTGTCTTTGCAGTATCCCATGCGGCCATGATTATGAGTTTTCCATCTACAGAATTAAGCATTGCGGGTGGTACGGGTTTGATCATGTTTCTTGCGATTTTGAACCAAGGGAATGATGTGGCTCAGTATATCTGGGGTAAGCTCTTTGGCAAAAATCCAATTGTGCCTCAGGTTAGCCCGAAGAAAACATGGGAAGGTTTTATCGGCGGTGTTGCCACAACAACGCTGGGCGCCGCATTGCTGGCCCCCATCCTTACTCCTTTTGATCTGCCCTTTGCTTTGTTGGCAGGATTGCTCATCGGCGTGAGCGGGTTTATTGGTGATGTAACATTCTCAGCTCTCAAACGTGATTTAAAAATAAAAGACGCTGGAAGCCTTATACCCGGGCATGGCGGTATTTTAGACCGGATAGACTCCCTCGCGCTGGCGGCTCCTCTATTCTTCCATATGACACGATATTTCTATTATTCATAGCATCATGCCGGACAATATCATACGCATACTCAGGATTATGTTTTACGTGGCTATTGTCAGGCCGTTTCTGATATTTGCACTCGGTTTAAATGTTCGTAATCTGAAACGCCTTCAAGTGCCGGATGGCGCTCATCTCGTGGCGGCCAATCACAATTCGCATCTGGATGCGTTGGTGGTCATGAGCCTGTTCAAACTCTCACAAATGCATAAAGTGAAATTTGTTGCAGCAAGAGATTATTTTTGCCGCACCCCGGCTCTGGAATGGTTTTCTCTAAATATTATCGGAATCATACCGATTGATCGTAAAGGTAAAAGTCGCGATCCCCTACAACCTGTTTTAAAAGCTTTACAGGATGGATACACCGTGGTCATTTTCCCGGAAGGTTCTCGCGGAGAACCGGAAAAGCGTGTGCCTTTCAAATATGGGGTGGCCAAACTTATTGAACTTACCCCCGGCATTACGCTTACCCCCATCTTCATGCATGGGCTTGGGAAATCTTTGCCCCGTGGAGAAGGCCTTTTTGTTCCCTTCGTATGTGAAATCAATATAGGTAATGACATGTCTTGGACAGGCGATAAAAAAAGCTTCATAGATGGGCTGGAAATGAAATTCACAAAGATGGAAAAAGAAATCGCCCCTAAGGAATGGAAGTAATGGACTATTACCTCATCATAAAAACCATTCACATACTCAGCTCAACGATCTTTTTCGGGACGGGGATCGGGATTGCGTTTTTTATGGTTAAGTCTTACTTCACCGATAATATCCATGAAAAGTTTTACGCGGCGCGGAATACGGTGCTGGCGGATTATCTGTTCACCTTTCCGGCTGTGGTGGTGCAGCCGCTCTCCGGCATCGCGCTCATTCATATGGTTGGGTATGATTGGAGCGAGTTCTGGCTGATGGCCACATATATCATTTATATCATCGCCGGGCTGTGCTGGATTCCCGTGGTCTGGATACAAATCCAGCTTAAAGAGATGACCAAGCAAGCTGTGGGGAGCGGAGAACCTTTGCCGGCGCGGTATAACAAACTCTTCAAAATCTGGTTCGCACTCGGCTGGCCCGCCTTTATCGGGCTTGTGATTGTGTTTTATCTGATGGTGGCGAAGCCAGTATGATTATATCTGACAAAAAAATCTTTATTGTCTTCACTGCCCTATGTTTATTCATCATGGGCGGGGCGTATCTATATTCGGGCATAAAAGGATTGCTATGGCTATCATGGCTAATTTTTGTGTTGGTGTTTTTTGCAGGAATGATAATTTCAACGATAAAGACGAAAAGCTTTTTTTCATCGTCCCGCTTTCTTTCATTGCGATGGCTTGGAGGCTCCCTAAGCTTTTTATCGTACAGAATATTTTTATTGGTTCTTGGTTTAATCATTCTAGCGGCATCTTTTTGGGTTAGTGATTTTCTAAATGAGAAATTTCCGACGAAAGTGAAAACAAATATTCCCGTTTCAGAGATGCCAGCACCATGAATGATCCCATCTTCAAACCCATATTCGGCGCCGATTGGGATAAGCTCCCACCCGTGATGCAAAAACATTACGCCATTCGCCCGTATACTGATGATAAGGTCACGGTGGAGGGTGAGATGGATGTGATGTGCGCGGGGCCTGTGAGGTTGCTGGCGCCGCTCTTCTGGCTTACGCGCAATGTACCGCCCGTGAATGAAACAGGCGTGCCTGTGAGCGTGCATTTCGAAAGCGATAAGGATCGCCCGCACTTCCATTTCCACCGCATCTTTCATTTTAAAGGCCGCAAGCCCTATCACTTCCACACGGCCATGGTACAGGTCAAGGACAATGAAGTGATTGAGATGATGGCAGGCGCGCTATGCTGGCGTATGAATTATCTATGGGAGGGTGGCAAGGTCATCTTGCGGCATATATTGGTGAGTTTCAGGAATTGCAGAGCGCGGAATACGCCATTGCCACGGCGCAGCGCACCGGGCGGGGGCTGGCCACCATGTCGGCTGTCCTTAGCTATGCCGGAAAGCCTTTTACAACAATGGTGATGGCTTCAATAAAAGTCGTATAAAAACTATGCTCACCAATATTATATACACTGGTCATCTTGAGTACCCAGATTGGAATATATCCCTTAGACAGGCCAAACACCCAGCGTTAATAACTATGCAAACCTTTCATAAAATTCAAGAGCGTATGGGATTGAAAGCAAAAGCACTTTATCGCAAAGATTTGAATGAGGATTTCCCACTGCGTGGTTTTATTTTATGTGCCAGTTGTAACGATCCCGCTACGGCCAGCTGGAGTAAGGGGCGCAATAAAAAATATCCTAACTACCACTGCAAAAACCCAGATTGTGACATGCATGGTAAAAGTCTTCGGCGTGATAATGTTCATGAGGCTGTTGAGAATACATTAAAGGCTATGACGCCCTCGAAGCCAGTCATTGAGCTTACTGAACTAATTTTGAAAGAAGCTCACGCCAGCAAAAAAAGCGAGTTTAACAAGAAGCTCTCCAATTTGGATCTAGACAAAAAGCTGCTGGACCAAAAAATTGATGGTTTCATGGGTAGACTTTTAGAGACTGATGATAAAGAGATCGTGCGGTTATATGAAAATCACATTAAAGCGTTGGAACAAAAACGTCAGATTCTTTCCTCTCAAGCTGCCCAGATGTTTGAAACTAACACCAGTTACGAGGATGCGGTTGGAACCGTCTTCAATTTCATCAGAAACCCGCACGGAATATGGGTAAACGGCGATATTGAAGATAAGAGACTTGTTATGAAGCTGGCTTTTGCAAAGCGCATTCCATACTGTAGAAATGAGGGACTTGGAACCGCCGAAATGACGCTTCCATTCTCGGTTTTAGCGGATATTAGTAACGGAAAGTATAAAATGGTGGAGGGGGCAGGATTCGAACCTGCGTACGCTTACGCGGGCGGAGTTACAATCCGCTGCCTTTAACCACTCGACCACCCCTCCA
>CAXBAL010000001.1:0-38939 GCA_963973475.1 uncultured Micavibrio sp. | reverse complement strand
CCCTAATTTATGCTGCTCCATACCGAAACGCCGCAGACAGTTCTCAATGATGATGACCGCTCCGTCGACAATCAGTCCAAAATCCAGGGCACCAAGGCTCATCAAATTTCCTGAGACTTTGTTTTCGACCATACCCGTAATCGTCATAAGCATGGCAATCGGAATCACGAGGGCTGTAATTAAAGCCGCACGGAAATTCCCCAACAGTAAAAACAAAATCACGATAACCAACAACGCACCTTCTGCCAGATTTTTCTCCACCGTTTTGATGGTTTTTTCAACCAGTGTGGTTCGGTCATAAATCGGTTTGACAATCACGCCTTTAGGCAGACTAGCGGCTACTTCTTTGAGCTTTTCACCTACACGATACGATACGTCACGGCTGTTTTCACCCATGAGCATCATGGCCGTGCCAAGAACAATTTCTTCGCCGTTTTCAGTGGCGGCGCCTGTTCTTAAAGGAGCACCCAATTTAACATTTGCCACATCTTTAACACGGATGGTCAACTCATCGCGCTTGGTCACAATAATATTGCGGATATCCTCCAGACCTTCAACTTGCCCAGGGATGCGCACCAGGTATTGTTCACCATTACGCTCAATATATCCGGCTCCGGCATTATCATTATTGGCTTCCAAAGCTTTGATCACATCATGAATGCTAAGGTCATAGGACAGAAGCTGGTCAGGATATGGCTGAACATGGAATTGTTGTTCATAACCGCCAATCGTGTTGACCTCTACGACACCTTTTAGATTGCGCAGCTGCGGCACAATAATCCAGTTCTGTACTGTTAAAAGATCCATCGGCGTATAGGCCGTTCCATCTTCTTTGAACGCGCCGTTTTCTGCTTCAACCGTATAGAAAAAGATTTCTCCAAGCCCTGTGCTGATTGGCCCCATAATTGGCTCCAGCCCCTCGGGGATTTCGCTTTTAATTTGCTGCAAGCGTTCGGCAATTTGCTGCCGCGCAAAGAAGATATCGGTGCCGTCTTCAAACACCACTGTGACTTGAGAGAGGCCGTAACGTGATAAGGAGCGTGTGTAATCCAGCTTCGGGATGCCAGCCAGCACCGTTTCAACGGGGAATGTAATACGCTGCTCAACCTCTAGGGGGGAGTATCCATCTGCAGCGGTGTTGATCTGAACCTGCACATTCGTGATGTCCGGTACGGCATCAATTGGCAGGCGATTAAAATTGTAAATTCCAAAAGCACAAATCGCTAAAACTGATATCAAGACCAGCCATCTATGGGCGATTGATTGTTTAATAATATTCTCAAGCATGGGGTAAGTCCTCTATATAGCTTCAATTTTAATGTTCGTGGGCGGCTGTGCCTTTTAGGATATCGGCCTTGATGACAAAGCTTCCGGCACTCACGTACGTCTCACCGCTTTTTAGGCCGGAAGTAATCTCTACATTTTCCGTTCCGGTCATGCCGATTTTTACAGGGCGCGGTTCATAGGTATTGCCCTCTTTGATAAAGATGACTTGTTGCTCTTCAATAAATTGCAGGGCTGAGCGCGGGACAGCGATAGCGGCTTGCTTTTCGCCAACTTTTATATCCCCTTCAATCGTCATACCTGGGCGCCAGACACCGCTTTCATTAGAAAGCTCTGCAATCGCAATAACAGTTTGGCTTAACGCATCAGTGGTTGGAAACAGCATTGATATTTCCGCATTCTGGCGGTTCTTTTCATCAAGTGTATGAATATCGACCTTTTGCCCCTTTTTGATCATTGGCACATCGCGTGGGAAGATATGATATTTAGCCCATACGGTCGATAGATCGGCAATCACAAACAATTCCTTGCCGTTTGTCACATCGCCAATATTGGTCTCTCGCTTTAGGATTACCCCATCCATGGGGGCATAAACAATATAGGCATTCAGGCTTTCATTACTCTCTACTGTAGCAAGTTTTTGCCCTTTTTCGACGCTATCACCAAGGTTGACGTGGACGGCTTTTACAATTCCTGGAAATCGTGCGCGGACATTGGCCGTTTTATTTTCATTTAAAACAATACGTCCTGTCAGAGGTGTTGTCATGGCCACAGTATCAGGGCCGGCTTGTTTGAATTGAACACCCGTCAGCTTGGCGGCATCCGGCGTAATTTCAACTTTACCTTCCTCATGCTCGCCATGATCGTCGCCTCCGCCATGACCATGGTCATCGTGGCTGTCTTCCTTTTTATGGCTGTCATGACCGTGTTCGTCATGGTTATCCCCTTCCTCGGAATGGTCATCACCGTGATCGTCACCATCAGTTTCATCATGGGCATCTTCATGCTCATGCCCGTCATCATGGCCGTGGTCTTTTTGTTCATCATGACCGTGATCATCATGCGCTTCTGTTTCAGCTTTCGCCGAAGTGATTATTGTAGGTGTAAGTTGCCATGCAAAAAGCGCAAGCCCCAGCACTGCTATGGATAATAATTTTCTATTCATCATTTTGTCCTTTATTCTTTGTTTGCGATATTTGCGTGATCAGAGAGCTGTGTGTTCCCATCAAAAAATCGGTTTGTGCTTTGGCCTCATAAACGCTCAACAGGCTGTCCAGACGGGCTTCTTGTACCTCATACAATGTGCGCTGTGCATCGAGCAGATCCAGAAACGTAAAAGCACCGCGCCCATATCCATCATCGGCTTGGCTGTAAGCTTTACGGGCGCTAGGAATAATTTCGTCCTGATAACGGCTGGTTTCTTCCAGTGATGAAGCGAGGCTTTCCCATGCCTGAATTGCGGATTGCCGTAAAGATAGTCCAGCAGCATAGCTTTGCGCATCGGCCTTGATCATATTGGCCTTGGCTTCTTGAATTCCGCCCTGATTACGATTAAAGACAGGAATAGGAAAAGACAGACTGGCCACCAAAGCTGTACTGTCATTTTCATTAAAACGCCGCACACCCAGACCAAAAGTCGGATCAGGGACGCCCTGTGATCTCGCAAGATCAAAAGAAGAGCGCGCTTGCATCTTGGCAAATTCCTGTGCTTGCGATTGCGGGGCATTCCTTAAAGCATCCAGAAGAGTTTGCTTTTCAATCAGATCCGGCAATGCGCCTAGATCGGCCTCAATATCAAGATCGGACACATCCATAACACCGAGCAACCGCCCCAGATCATTTTGTGCCGTAACTAATTCTTTTTGGGCCTTGCGTTTTTCAACTTCTGCCGCTGCTTGTTCAATATCGGCTTTAGTGTGCTGAATGTCTGCTGCTTTTGCAGCGCCAATGCGTTTTTTGACGATGCTGTGGGTTTTATCCGCTAGATCGAGGCGCTTGTCAGCCAGTGCCATGCGTTCCTGTGCCACGGCTACGCGGATAAAGGCATATTCAGTTTCAGCGAGAAGGCTCAAGGCTTGTGCTTTGGCTTGTTGTTGAGAAATTTTATAATCAAAATCGGCGACCTTGGTGCGATTGCTACGCTTGCCGCCCATCTCAATCGTTTGCTCAATACCAAGTGTGAGTTCGGCTCCATCAAAGCCTTCATTTTCATCCTCTCCGGCGAAGTTTTCGATTTCAAAAACGGCATCGGGATTCGGCGGCAAAGAGGCTTGAAGGCGTGAGCCATCTGCCGCGTCAATAGCCGCAAGTGCCGCCATATAGGTGGGATTGTTCTGCAACGCCTTTCGAAGGGCTGTTTCTTTATCAAGACCATCCGCATTCGCCATGGTCGGCTGCCATAGCAGCACTGCCATTGCAGACATAGTGAGGTATTTTTTCATGTAGTTAGTTCCTTAAGCTTAAATCAAAATGGGGTCAGGCCGCGCTGAAAAAACCGCGCAGTCCCAGATGAAAAGGTCGTAAAAATTTATCAGCCGCGACTATCGTCAAACGGCAGATATACTACGCCTTATAGATTTAAGCTTTAGGGGGACGTTTCAGGCCGTAAATCAAGTCTGAAACAAAGAGGGATGTGTTGGGAAGGCTCATTTGATCTTTACCAAGAACGGCAAAGTCTTTTACACCAAAGGATGTATTCATCGCGTGATGAACACAACAACCACCGCACAACATATCGCAACCGTTACTGCCCAGCTTATTATCGCTTGAACCGTCGGCATCAATGCTTATGGAGATTTCCGTGTCCGTATCAACACTGGCATGAGCAGCATGCGAAACGCAGACCGTCACGGAGACGATCAATGCGAAAGCGGAAAGTATTAAAAAAAACTTGCTCATTGAGATGACAATATCACTAAAGAGTTACTAACTCAATAATTAAAATCAGCATTGCTAATTTCTAATAAAAATATTGCCCTAAATACGCCCCATCAACCCACATTTTAATAAAATGAGGTTTTGACCGAACAACAGCTTGATAATGCTCACACCTGTAATTGTAATTCTCCTGATATTGTTGCGGTACGCATTGAGTACGGTAACATACCCCTTGAGTGGATCTGTAGCCCTGCCGCCTTTCCCTTAATACGTAACCATCATCGCATGGCTCAAATCTCTCATATCCAAGCTGATAATGACCGTCTACCTTTTCACCATTCGGCCCGGTCGTACATGATGATAGCCTAGGAAGCGGATCTCTGCCCTTTTTAATACGCTTTTTAAACTCGCTGTAAGCTCCGCTGCATTCCGATGGGAACCCTCCGGGCAAGCATATCCAAATCGCACAAGCGTCTTGGCTGGCAGAATTTCCGAGGGAAGGGTTTAAAACGAATACAGCCAGAAGAGCCAAAATTGTTAATTTGAGAAACTTCATTAATCTGCCTCCTCCACTTCATTGTAGGAATTTTGATATTGCTGAGAAAACTGCCGGAGTTTTCGCACTAAAGCTAAAAATTCAACTCTGACGTCGCTTGGAACGCTGTAAAATTCACTTACAAGCTGAAGAAGTTCATTATCATCAGTATTAAAAGGGCCATTTTTATCTATGAAAAAATAATTCATAGATACCCCCAAAACATCCGCACAGTCTTTGAGCCTCTCAACCGTTACTCGGTTTTCACCTGTTTCGTATTTATGTATTTGCTGTGCCCGAACACCTAATAAATCTCCCAATTCACCCTGCGAAAGGCTCCGGTTCTGACGAAGAAAACTCAGTTTCTTGCCTAATTTCACATTGAATTCTGTGTTTTTTGGTTTTGCTTGCTCCATTTTTTTAAGTCCATTTGTGTGGTTTGCAAGCACAGCCAAAGTATCAAACCCCATCATTGATTTGGCATGTCTCCCAATCTTTAGCTCTACCAAGACATGCGCGCGCTTTTGTTAAGATCATTATCGGGATTTTTATTTGACTAAACGGGATTCAACCTGATGCGTATAATTTTACTGGATTTATTAACTCTGAGGTGAAAGTCGTTGAAATTGCTGCACAGTCCCTTTTTATGAATTTGTGAAAATTCAATTATGAGTAAGGATGCGCTATGAAGAATCGGTATGTTTTATTTTTATTAATATCATTGATACTGGTCTCATATCCCGAAGCAGCTCATGCACAAGCCCTCTTTGATTCAGGAACAAATTTTCTAAACGCCTTAATGAATTTGTTGACCAATACCTGGGCTCGGATCATTGCAATTATCGCGGTTGTCGGACTAGGCATTCTTTGGATGACAGGGCGTTTGGCTTGGGGAATTGCAGCTTCAGTTATCGGCGGAATTATTCTCGTATTTGGCGCACCTGCGATTGTGGACAGCATAGCCGGCTCACTTTAAGGAGTTGGCATTTATGGAGTTCAAGGACAATCAAGATTTAGATCCCCTATTTGTCGGTATGACAAGGCCGCCACTTGTATTGGGAGTGCCTATGGAGTTTTTCGGGATTAATTTTATCCTCTTTGGAATCGGTATGATTGCCTTTGCTTCTCTCTCCGGCAAAGCCCTCTTTTTCTTAAGCGTCTGCATTCCGCTCCATATCGCAGCGTATATTTTGACGGAAAAAGAGCCTCACTGGATGAGCATATACATTACAAAATTAACGAGTTGCGGCCCGATACAAAACAGATCGTTTTGGAAGTCGAACAGCTACAAGCCATGAAAGGATTAATCCTCAATGCTGAAAGCGGCGAGAAAAGAAGATATGAGATACGGTCATGTTGCAAAACGTGAGATCTCTGTCGAGTCCTTCATTCCCTATTCGCGTCACTTAAATGATACGACGCTCAAAACCAAAGCAGGCTATCTTCTAAAAATAATCAAGGTTGAAGGTCTTCCTTTTGAAACGTCCGATCAGGTTGATTTGGATAGCCGCAAAAACATCCGTGCCACATTATTAAGAGGGATCAGCAATTCCCGCTTTGCAATTTATCAGCATACTATTCGAAGGCAGGTCTTTGACCAGCTCGATTCCCACTTTGACAATCAATTCTGCGGCGATCTTGACCGCACCTATCAAAAGAAGCTCAGCACGAAGAAGATGTTTGTGAATGAGCAATATATCACCATCATTCGAAGGCCAGCCAAAAGCAAAATTGGCCTTATGTCTGAACTCAGCCGGACATTATTCTCCAAAGTTGATAAAGACCATCAAAAACAAAATGAAGCTGAAAATCTTCGCGCTCTCAACGAAGCGGTCAATAACATCCTTTCCACCCTCAAACCCTATAAGCCTAAGCTACTCAGCGTACAAAAGGACGATCACGGCTTTTATTCGGAAAATCTATCCTTCCTCTCATATCTGATTAATTTTGAGAATAAAAAGGTGAGACTGCCGGAACAATCAATCGCCAGTTATTTACCTGAAAAGCGCATTTCATTTGGCCGCGAGACATTCGAATTAAGAGGCGCCGCGCCAAACGATATTAAGCTTGGGGCTGTCTTATCCGTAAAAGAATATGCTTCTACCACGGGCGCAGGAATGCTCGATAATCTGCTAGCCCTGCCCCATGAATTTATTCTTTGTCAGAGCTTCGGATTTGTCGATCGTCAAACTTCATTAGCGGCCATGAATGAAGCTGAACGCAAGATGATTGCAACAGAATCCGGTGCAGAAAGCCTTATTCTGGATATTCAAGATGCCCGTAATGATCTGGCCTCCGGCCTCTCGACATTTGGCGAGCATCATATTTCTCTCATCGTTCACGCGGCCGATAAAGACAGGCTCGATTTCGGGATTAGCGATATTTTGAGCGTTTTTACCAATATCGGCCTGATTTCTGCGCGAGAAGATGTAAATTTGGAGCCTGCATTTTGGGCTAATCTGCCGGGGAATTTCAGCTATATTGCAAGGCGTTCTCTTATTTCAAATAAGAATTTTGCAAGCTTTGCAAGCCTGCACACATTTCCTGCCGGAAGCAAAATCGGTAATCATTGGGGCGATGCCATTACGCGGCTGGAAACAACGTCTGGAACGCCCTATTGGTTTAACTTTCATGAGCGCGATGTAGGCAATTTCACAGTCATTGGCCCGACCGGAACAGGTAAAACAGTCCTCCTCACCTTCCTCATGGCGCAAGCACAACGCGTAAAGCCAAGATCAGTCTATTTTGATAAGGATCGCGGCGCAGAAATTTTCATTCGCGCGATTGGCGGGGATTATACCAATGTCATCTCTGGTGAACCAACCGGCCTGAACCCTCTGCAAATTGATGATACCCCTGCAAATAAAGCCTTTTTAAGAGATTGGCTCGATTTGATTATAACATCAGATGGCGGCGCAAAATTATCGCCACAGGAAAGCGATATCCTCAGCGATGCTATCAAAGCCAACTTTGAAACACCGCCCCACCACAGGCGGCTTCGCTATTTTTCAGAGCTTTTGGCAGGATATGATTCAGGGGATGCGTATTCCCTATCAGCCAGAATAGCCAAATGGCACAGTGGGGGCGAAAAAGCATGGCTCTTTGATAATGAAGAAGACACCCTTTCGCTTGGCTATTCAACGCTTGGCTTTGATCTGACCTCAATCTTGGATGATGCCGCCTCACGCGCACCGTGGCTCATGTATATTTTTCATCGGATTTCGGCGCTCATGGACGGGCAAAAGACCATTATCATGCTCGATGAGGGCTGGAAAATGCTTGATGATCCGGTTTTTACATACCGTATCAAAGACTGGATGAAAACAATCCGTAAGCAAAACGGTATTCTAGGCTTTGCTACCCAATCGGTGCGAGATGCCCTAAATTCCGATGTGGGTGATACCATCATCGAACAATCTCCTACACAGATATTCTTTCCTAATAATAAGGCATCCGAAGAAGACTACTGCAAAGGCTTTGGTCTGACCCACCATGAACTGAAACTCATTCGTGAAATATCACCGGAATCACGCTGCTTTCTCATTAAACATGGCAGCGACTCCGTAATCGCCCGCCTTGATCTGAGCGGCATGGATGATTTCATTGCTGTGCTGTCAGGGCGCACCGAAAGCGTCAATCTCATGGATCAAATTATCTCTGAAACCAGCCCAAATCCTGAAGACTGGCTTGGGCTTTTTATTCAAAGGAGAACCCAAACGTGAATAAATTCCTTATTGCCAGCATTGCTACGACCTTGATGTTTTTAACATCCACCCATTCGAAGGCGCAAGGCATCCCTGTTTATGATGCCTCTGGATACGCGCAGCTTATTGCGCAACTTGATGCTATGGCCGATGACTATGCCAATCAGATTGATCAGCTCGAAGAAGCGGTTAGACAAGCCGATGCAATTACCGGAACGCGCAATATGGGCGATGTAGCAAACGGGGTATTTGAACAGCAACTTCGTCAATATCTTCCCAATACCTGGCAGGACACGCTCAATATGATTAACGGCGCGCCTATTCCTAATGGCGCTTTGGGAACACAAAATATCTATAGCAATCTTTATAGTGAGTTTGATCCCTTATCAGGCGCCACAATCATGGCTTCTGATCCAAGCGGCCAAGTCGCCAAAGCTATTGATCGCAGAACCGGCACGACCTATGCCGCAATCGCAGCCAGTGAACAGGCTTACAACAATATCCCCGTGCGTATGCAGACTTATGAATCTCTGCTGAGCGAGCTGAACAATAGCGATGATTTAAAAGCATCTGTTGATCTGAATGCCCGCATTGCTGCTGAGAACGGCATTTTGATGAATGAGATTATGCGCCTGAATGCTATTCAAATTCAGCAAAACTCTTCCATTGATAACACGCAGCTCATGGAAAACCGCCGCGCAGCAACCTTTAACCAATATGATCCTGATCTCGCAAGGCAGGCTATTCAATTCCCAGACTAAGGAGAAAACACATGAAAAAACTACTCACCCTCTCATTTGTATTGATTGCTTTTAGTATAAGTGGTTGCTCGCATTACAGCGAAAAGAAAGCCCCATGCGGCAATAAAAAAACAGCCAGCTTGTCCGGCAATCCTTGTGATCCGCTGCCTATCAATGTAGCAGAGATCACCAAAACCAAAATGAAGGATCATTCATGAGAAAAGTCCTTCTCTTATGCCTGATTACATTATCTTTGAGTGCCTGCATTCAAGAGGACAATACCTTGCAGGATGTTGAGACGAACACGCTCGCGCAAAAAATCTTCGAAAGCCAAAACTATAAAAGCTTTTGCGGCAAGATGTGGGCGAATCCTGACTCTGTAAGCGCAGACGGCCAAAAATATAAAGAATGTGAAGACCGCGCATCCCTCATTGCAATTTCTCTTAAAGAGGCAGGATTAGGCGATATTTCTGCCCGTAATGTCAAAGCTATCAAGCGTTGGAGCGAGATTGATCTCATTATTGAGCACCTTCAAGACGAAGCGCGCAAAAAAGCGCGAGATGACAGCAAAAATCTTTGGGGTGATTGGAGCAAGAAACAAGAATGATCGAGGCTCTCATCAACAATATTGATAGTGTCATTCTCGCATTCGTCCAAGGTGCGTTTGGAAGCCTAACGCCGACTGTTCAGCTTCTCTGGCGATTGATGTTCATCATCTTTATTGCTGTTTTTGGCTATAAAGTCATTATTTCCGGCCGTTTTGCTGCAACGGATTTAATCGTAAATACATTAAAGATTATCGTTCTCCTCTTAATCGCAACCGAGTGGGATACGTTCTTCCTTCTTGTTTATAATATGGCGACTGATCTGCCGTCCGATGTGGCCGGCCAAATCATGACAGGCGCGGCTAATGCAACACCGAATGCGGTCGCAACTGACGATACATCCGCAAACACCATCCTCTCCCAGTTTTATGACAGGGCTATGGATATTGTCAGCGATATTTTGGAAGGGGCTGGCTGGTCGGATTTAGGGAAATACTTCCATGCCGCAGTGATCTGGTTTGGGGCTTTGGCACTCACCGGCTATGCCGCCATGCTGATTATCTTGGCTAAGATTGCTGTCGCTATTCTGCTTTCAATCGGACCGCTCTTTATATTGCTTTTGATTTTTGCCAATACGCGCAATTTGTTTGAAGGCTGGCTGCGCACACTACTCAATTATGCCATCATACCAATATTCGTCTATGCCCTGCTCGCCTTGCTCTTAACGATTGCAGAGCCACCTCTTCAAAATCTTGAAAATAATTCAAGTGGAGATGCACAGACCCTTTCTTATATCGGCCCGTTCTTCTTTGTCTCAATCGTCTCGGTTCTTCTGCTCATGCAGGTTATGAACATGGCGGCATCGGTCACGGGCGGTCTATCCCTATCAACAATGGGATCGGCAGCATGGACATCACGATTAGCATCGCGCTTTGGCAAAGGAACGCCCAAAGGCTCATTCCGGGCCGGCGTAATGGGCTACAACATTGCCCGCCATCCCGTTCAAACAGGAAAAGCTATGGGCGCGCGCGTGACGACAGCTGCCAAAAATATCAGAGGATTTTAGAAAGTGACCAATACAAAGACACCGGAATATTATAAAAAAGGCGAAACATGGGATCAGGAAGTGATTGCCAATGCCCTGTTATCGCGCAATCGCGCTTGGATCATGGCGTTCTTCTGCATGGGGATCGCCGCGCTCTCTCTTTTGACGCTGATTTTGATCTTACCGCTTAAAACCTTTGAGCCTTATGTTGTCACTGTTGATCAAACAACGGGTTATCTCGAAGTCACCAAAGGACTTTATGACGGCAATCTCACACAAGATGAAGCTGTCACTCAGGCCAATCTTGTGAAATACGTATCTTTGCGAGAGCAGTATAATCCGGCCATTTTAAAAGAAAATTATGAAGCTGTAGAGCTTATGTCTGATGGCGAAGCCTTGAAGGAATTTCAGGAGCTTTGGTCTGGAACGAACCCCGATAACCCCTCACGAAAGCTTGGCGCAAAAGCCTCTATCGACATCAAAATCAAGTCTGTTTCTTTCATCAATGACAAAACGGCTTCAGTGCGTTTTATGCGCGAGGTCAGAGAAAATGACCGCATAAAAACAGGGCATTTCAACGCTGTTATCCAGTTTCAATATTCGCAAAAACCCATGCAGATGAAAGACAGATTTTCTAATCCGCTTGGCTTTCAAGTCACGCATTACCGTATTAACCCAGAAGTATTGGAGAGAGTTCGATGACATTTAAAAAATTATTATTAGGAACAGCCCTGATTTCCTGCCTATCCATATCCCCTGCCCTTGCAGGCAAAGACCCAAGACCAACGAGCGCCGACGCCCGTGTGAAAGTCGTTACTTATCATGAGAATGATGTTTATCAGATCAGAGGACATTACGGCTATTCAACGGTGATTGAATTTTCGGAAAAAGAGCGCATTCAGACCATTTCTTTGGGTGATACCGAAGCTTGGCAAGTGATGAAGCCCGGCCAGCCCAATATCATGTTCATCAAGCCTTTGGAAGAAGATGCCGAAACCAATATGACGGTCATTACAGATAAAAGGATTTATACCTTCGAGGTAACTGCTGGAGATGCTTATTCGCCTCGATTTTCGGACTTAACCTTCCGGCTCAAATTTCATTACGCCGATGAAGCCGCTAAAGAGCTTGCCTTTATTGGCAGTGTTTCCCAAGCCCATTTCAATCCGCTCGATAATGTCAGCGCCTCGGATTTAAATTTTGATTACAGCTATGCCGGATCAAAACGCCTGCGCCCGATCCGCGCTTTTGATGATGGCGTTTTCACATACTTCCAGTTTGAAGATTTTGATGTGATGCCTGCTGTCTTTAGCGTTGATGAAAATGGGAATGAACGTCTCGTCAATTTCAATCTTCAAGATCAATATCTCGTTGTCTCCGGCGTCGGCTCTCAATTCACGCTTAGAGACGGTGATACGGCCACTTGTATCTGGAATGATGCTTATCCTCAAGTTGAACCGGCATCCTATGAACCAGAACCCATCGCAGAGCTTGAAGAAGTCAAAGAGATAGATGTCGCGTCCGTGCCTGTTCCTTCTCAAAAACCTGATATTGCCGCCCTTCAAGCTGAAAAAGAAGAAAAGCCAAGCCTCTTGGCGCAGCTCCTTTCCAATTTTGATAGCCCAAAAACAGCGAGCCTGAATGAGTAAGGATATTATGATATGAATGATCAAACCCCGCCTGATAGCTTCGATGAAGAGCCTAAACCAAAACCTTTGGATGGTGATCGTGAGTTTCCGACCATAGCTCAAGGCTCAAGCGCCTCTAAATTTGGAATCTTTGCATTTCTGGCTGTTGGCGTTATCGCAATCATCTTTGTTGCTTTGGATGGAATGGAACAATCCGCGCCGCGTGAGCTGACAACACCTGAAGAAATCGAGTTTAGAACACCTACCCCGTCCGGCCCTTATATTGAAATTGAAGAACAAACAGAAGTGCCGCTCGAACAGCTCGTTCCCCCGATTGACGAGCGTGAGCTTTATGATCCGCTAGAGGCACAGCGCGAACTTCAAATGCAGCAGGAAGCTTTGCGTTTGGCGAGGGAGCAAAAGAAACGCATGGAAGAGCGTAGGCGATCCCCTCAAATTATCTTTGATAATAGCGGTTCAGCGCAAAGCAATGTTGCAGGTGGCTCATCTTCCCAAGGGGCGGCTGGATCACTTCTTGGCGGCGGTGAGCAAGACCCCAATATCGCCTTTGCCAATCAATACGCAAATGGCGATGTTGAAATGGCTACAGCATCCCAGCTACAAAATCTTGATTCGCTTGTTACACAAGGCACATTGATTGACGGTATTTTAGAAACGGCCATTCAGAGCGATCTCCCGGGATTGGTGCGCGCGATCGTCAGCGAAGATGTCTATTCCTTTAATGGCTCTCACCTTATTATTCCCAAAGGATCAAAGCTCATCGGGCGTTATCGCTCAGGGCTTGTTCGCGGACAGTCCCGCGTTTTTGTGATCTGGAACCGCCTGATCCGTAATGACGGTGTGAGCATCAATATCGGCTCATACGGCAGCGATGATTTGGGGCGTAGCGGTTTGGCCGGCGAGGTTGACACACATTTCTTTGAACGCTTTGGTTCATCGGTACTTCTCTCACTCATTGATGGGGCACTCCAGATTGGCGTGAATGCCATTGATGATGACGATCAGGCCACTGTTGCCCTTGATACAGGCACAGATTTTTCAAGATCAGCCGAAATCGCCCTTGATAACTCTATCGGAATACCGCCAACCGTTCATGTTCACCAAGGCGCCCGCATAAAAGTCTTTGTTGGTAAAGATTTGGACTTCTCGCAAGTCGCCGGAAATATCCCAAAAAATTGAAAGGCGCGAGATGAGTTCACACAAAAAACCCGTAAAACCCGCCAACCAATCTTTTGAGCAAAAAGACAGCGTAAAATCTGAGCAGTCTGGCGTTTATCTCAAACAATATATAGGGCTTTTCGAGAAGTACCTGAATGATCCCGATATTTCTGAGATTTGCGTGAATAGACCAGGTGAGCTTTGGATTGAAAAGGCCGGTGAGCCTGAAATGCTGTTCATCGAAAACAAAGAAATCACCGATGATATTTTATGGCGTTTAGGCCGTTTGGTTGCTAATTACACCGATCAATCCATTGCCGCCAATAAGCCTTTATTATCGGCATCACTTCCAAGTGGTGAGCGTATACAGTTTGCAACGCCGCCTGTTTCCCGCTTTGGCGTAGCCCTATCCATCCGTAAGCAAGTCATGCGGGATTTAAGTCTTGATGATTATCGGGAAATGGGGGCATTTGAGAGCTTAAAAGAAAGCAGCGCATCAAAAATCGACATCAATCAAACTCTGCAATCCCATCTTGAGGCCGGCGAATATCAGAACTTTATCTCTGCGGCCATTCGCGCCAAGAAAAATATCATTGTCTCCGGCGGAACATCGACCGGAAAAACCACACTTTTGAACGCAATTTTAAAAGAGATTGAGCCTCATGAGCGCATTGTGACCATAGAAGATACGCCTGAAGTCATGCCGCCGCAGAAAAATCATGTATCCCTTCTTGCATCCAAAGGCGATCAAGGGCAGAGCAAAGTCACCATTCAGGATTTATTGGAAGCCAGTCTTCGCTTTCGCCCAGACCGTATTTTACTTGGTGAGCTACGCGGCAAGGAAGCTTATAGCTTTCTTCGCGCTGTCAATACTGGCCATCCGGGATCAATTACCACAATTCACGCCGATACGCCTCAAGGGGCATTAGAGCAAATCTGTTTGATGGTGATGCAAGCCAATCTCGGCCTCACCCATGACCAGATCATGGCTTATATCAGCTCGATCATAGATGTTGTGATCCAACTCAAGCGCATTGGCGGCAAACGCATTATTTCTGAAATCTGGTATCCGGGGGGTTCATGAGCGACACAAATATAAAATATCTCTATGGTTTTGGCGGCATCTTTGGCCTTATTCTCTATTCCTATGCCGCATCACTCATGTTTTTCCTGCTCTCAAAACAGCCTTTGGAATTCGCAAACCCGCTTTCCATCTGGTTTACATTTGGAAATGAGATTGACGAGCAAACAGGGTCACGCCTGTTTGTAGCTTTCGGCGCCCCTGCCCTTGCGCTCATATTTATTGCAGGTCAAATTTATGACACAGCCTTCAAGGGCAAAGACATTTTCGGAAAAGCGCACTGGGCAACTTTAAGAGAAATCACGAAAGCAAAGCTTTTTGCCAAAACAGGAGTGATCTTAGGCAAATTTAAAAACCAGTACCTCATCAGCGATCATCCCACGCATAGTATAGTTGTGGCACCTACCAGATCAGGTAAAGGCGTTGGCATTGTTGTTCCCAACCTCTTAAACTGGCCAGGATCAGTCATTTGCTTTGATGTGAAGCATGAGAACTATAGAAAAACCGCCGGATTCAGGAAAGAGCATGGTCACGATGTCTTTATGTGGTCTCCAATGGATGAGCATGGCCTCTCGCACCGCTATAACCCGCTCGATGCTGTAAGCCAAGACCCACATCAATGCGTGAGTGATTTACAAGTCATTGCTAAAATTCTGATACAAGATCCGCCTAAAAGCGATCCGATATGGGCGTCTGAAGCTCGCGCACTCTTTGTCGGCCTTGCGCTTTATGTGATGAATAATAATGCCATGCCTTCAACAATCGGGGCTATTAACAGACTTTTGGGAACGGAAGCCGATTTGGGCGATGTATGCCGGCATATTGTTCAAACGCACACTGAACTTACCTCCACAGTTAAAAAATCTCTGATGAATTTTGCAAACAAGGCGGCCAAAGAGCGCTCCGGTGTTAAATCCTCGCTCAATCAGGCCATCAATCTTTGGGATAATCCTCTGATTGATGCGGCCACATCGGAGACCGATTTTAAAATCGAGGATTTACGCCGTAAAAAACTCTCAATCTATGTTGGCGTTCTAACTGGTCAGATTGAAACCCTCACGCCCCTGCTCCGCATCTTTTTTGAACAAATCATCACCAAGCTTTCTATGAAAGAGCCTGGCGATGATGAACCGCACAAGGTTTTAATGCTGCTCGATGAGTTTCATATGTTAGGCCGTATTGATTCCATGACAACCGCATTCACGCTTCTGGCTGGTTACAATGTGCGCGTGATGGCAGTCGTGCAGTCTTTGAATTGGCTAGATGTGACATATGGCCGTGAAAAACGTAACGGTATTCTCTCTTGCTGCGCCCATCAGGTGTTTTTTGCAACAAATGATCTGGCAACGGCGCAATATGTCTCTGAAAGCTGCGGCCAGCAAACCGTTGAAGTGACTTCCAGATCTAAGAAAAAATCCATGCGCTATGAAGCGCCCATGGATAATGTCTCTCAACGTGGCCGGCCTCTGATCGAAAAACATGAAATGCGGGACTTTCCAGATAATCAGCAAATTATATTGGTGGAGTCTTCCTCTCCCATAAAGGCTAATAAGCTTAAGTATTTTAGCGATAAGAATTTTAAATCCCGCGATGTTCCTGCGCCGATTGTGCCAAAATTGAACATCATGGAAAATGATATTCCAAAATTTAATATTCCAACCGAAGAAGAAAAAAAGGCGCAAAAAGCCAAAGACCCTAATCAAAGCGATATGTTTGCGAAAAAGCAGGAAAATGTCTCTGATACAATTCCTGATCATGAAGATGAAGATTCGAAAGACGAAATATTGGACTTATTGTCCGACGATCTCGAATAAGTCTATGCCTTAATCACTTTTCTTCACCGGAGCATTGCGGACACTGTTTTCATCTGCACTATGAACAACAGATCCCGTTTTTTCGCCTTTTGCGAAGCCAACAGCTTCTTCCATACCTTTAATAATGCTCTCGCTTACTTCGCGCATTTTTTGGCTCTTTCTTAAGCCCCTGGCTTCCATAGTGTGTTTGATGGCTTCAATCTTGTCTGGAACATCAAGATTGTAGTGAGCATCTTCATAAGCAGATACCAAAGTGATCAGCTCTTCAAGCTCATCACCTTCAGCCGTATTCTGCGTAGCATCGAACAACTCTTCAATACGCTTAAGCGCTGCTTCATAATCATGCTCATTTTTAATCGGTTTAATGCTCATTTTTTCATTCCTATAAGTAATTCAATTGCTTGAATTTGTAACATTAAAATATGCGCTTATTTTATTCTCCGGCCACCTGCGATATTCTGCTTTGTATCAGCTTAATGTTCATATCACTAACGCCATATTGCTTTGCAAGCTCTGGCCATTTGGACAGGCTAGATTTTGTGCTCTCAATAATCTCAAGCGCACGGTCTTTTTTGATTTTCGCTTCATCTGCCAGCTTTAACAGATGGCTTGTATCAGGGTTTTTACCTTCACCCATAACCATCATGCTTTGTTCGCCGCGTGGGCCAGATGAGAATGTGAGGTCATAGGCAGGGGAAAGTTTCCATCCCCCTTGGCTATCCATCAAATAACTGAAATTTTTGGAATGATCATCGCGATTATGAGCTAACACGTTAAACACGGCCAGCTGATATAGCTTTTCCACCTCACGCACATCGCGAGTCAGCATACCAGTGAGCGCAATTAAATCTTCGTAATCCAATGAAGGTGTGCGGAAATCTGAATGCAACAATCCGCAAGCCGTGTGCATGTGGTATCGTTTGTCACCATCACGATCAAAGCGCTTAATCGCAAAATAACCTGCGCCGCGCTCTGCTTGAAAAAGATGGACATCAGGCATGGTAATGCCAGCCTCTTTTGCCATCAATGCATATACAAATTCGATTGCACCGGCATCTAGCCCATCTTGACTATTCGGGAATTTAACCATCCATGGTGCATAACCTGCGGGTAAATCATGTAGACCATGAATGATATGATCCCTTTTCTCGTTTACACCGATTAGTGCTTTTGGCCTTGCTCCCGCTGAAGATCCGTTTAAGGCTATGAGTTCCGCCAATACGTCATCCGACGTTCCGTCCAAAACCTCTTGCGCTTGCGAGGCAAGGTTATCAAGGTTTATATCGCCTTGTGTATCATCTGCGCTGTGATCAGGTTCAAACACAAGTGCGCCAAGAGCATGTGACCCCACATGCGCCAAGCGATCAAGCGGTGTTATATCTGAGGGCAATATTCCCTGTGATCTTATAAAACGATCAAACAATAACCGTCCCCAACCATCAGGCAAGCTGTCGTTAAATACACCGGGCAAGCCTTCAAAAAGGTCATGATCAAAACTTTGAACACCTGATAGTAAAGGCAAGCGTAGCGGTGATATCTCTATGCCGCTTTTTATAAAGGCGCTATCATATTCAAAATAAATCTTGTGCTCCCGTACAGCTAATCTGCCTACAGTTTGAACACCTTCGCCAAAATTAATGCCGACCCTTACTTCTGTTGCAGAGAGATAGTTCTTCATTTGCGTGTCCCTCTCTTGCGGATAGGTACGTTATCTGACTTCAATACATCATCGATGGAAGAATAGCTCTCTTCTTTAATTTGCGTAGCTTTAAGGATATCTTCCAATCCGCCAAGCACCATGTGAAGCTTAAGAAATGATTCCAGGGATAGAGCGCCCGTGCGTTCAAACTTGCGAAGGGTCGGCAATGCAACACCTGAGCGCTCCGCCAGACCTTCCTGCGTTAATTCCATTTGCAGGCGCCGTGCCCGCGCTTGCTCTGCGAGCTTTTTTTGCGCTTTTGCTGGTGTTATAAGTGATACCATTATATCCGCAGTTCTCATTTTATCGATATATATTGATATTATAGTATCATTTAAAAGAAATATCAAATAAATTTTCTACATCTAAAACCTTTAAAAAAGATGTTCGCAAACTTTATTACAAGGGATAGGGCAAACAAAATCGGCTAAATACTCTGCCAAATCCAATATAGAACTAGACCAATCACGCCCCAAGTGAGCGCAAAGAAAAATGCGATACGGATGAATATGCCAAGAGCGCCAAGAATACCGCCAACAATGACTGCCGGAATAATAGTCGAAGCAAACCGCGCCCATTTTGGCCACTCATCGGGTATAAACTCCTGAATATTGTAGCCGGTGAAGAGCGCAGCAGCGATAAAGACCCAGAAACTCCACACGCCGATCGCGTGGAATTCATATTCCTCTTCATCCATAAAATCATTGCCGACGCGTCTATATGCCATGAATTAGACCTCTTCACGATCCGATAGGGGCTTTAATTCAGACATATTGCGCACAATATTTTCCATGAAGGCATCAAGCCGTGCATTGGCCTCCGCTTCTCGCGGAGCTTTACTGTCTTCTGGAATGGAAGGATGGTGCATAAAAAACTCATGGCTAAATTTCAAGATCAGCTCTTGCATGAAGGCCAGATCACGCGCTGTTTTCTTCCGGTGCATCGCCAAAGACGCTGAAAACTGGTTATAGAGCTTCACAAGATCAGCATCGCGGTCATTACGATGTTCAGGAAACATCGCATAGCGTAAACCATCATTCACAATCGCAGAGACATTGGGATTATGAGAGACTTTCATCTGCTTTTCCAATGCTTCCCAGACTTCCGCATCAAAATAAACTGTCTTTTGTACCCGTTTGGTTTTGGCCATGTTTATAGCTCCATTTCATTATCATCATCACGCCCGCGTGATGATTGCTGCCTGTCTTGCTGTTTTTGTTGTTCGGCGGCGCGCATTTCGAATAGTCCGCGCTCGATTTCATTAAATTGAACCTTTTGTCCTTTTTCAAGATCGGGGGCTTTATCAATCCGCGCCATTTGCAGCTCTTTCCCGCGCATCGCAACCGCCCATTTTCCTGTTTCAAGTTCGGTATAACCAAGATAAGTATAAGCCTGATCGGATGAGACTTTATGATCGTTAAAGGTAAGACCGGCTTTTGTGGCCAGGAATTTACCCTCTTCATGAACTTCCATGACGCTGAGATCGCGCATTGCTGATTTCTTCATGGCAAACTCACCATTAGACTGGATCATTGCCAGTTTGTTATCGACAAGCCATTGCTGACGTTTTTGAAGCGCAGCTTCTAAAGATTGATCGGTGATACTGCGATCTCCCTTGCTTCTCTTATAAAGCTCTTTATCCAGCCAGGTCTTCTTTTTCGCATCCACCATATCTTCCGGTGCATGGGATGAAAGAATATCAAGCTTTGGATAGAACCGCTTTTTCTCACGCGCATTGATTTTGGCAGAGATCTCTTTGCCCTTTTCGATCACATCATCAGGGATTTGATAACGCCCCTGCCCTAATTCTGTAGCCGCTTCATTTTGCACAAGCGTCTCAATCCGTTTGATATGGGATTGTAAGTAAGGCTCTCGAACGTCCTCATCGATGTAAGACTGTTCCTTAGCGATATAGGCGCGGTGCTTCTCAATATCGTAAATACCCTCATTCTGGGCTGCTATCAGCGCGATATTGTGATCGGCCTTACCGGTTGAATGATCGAATGGGCGAACACGCACGAGGCCGCGCTTATTCACCTCATCATAATTAAAGGCTTCTCCAACTGGAACGTAATGCTTTCCGCCAGAGAGAGCTTCAACAACAATGTATTTCTTGTCTGTAAGCTCATCGGCTGGCCCTTTATCCAAAACGCGCCCTTCAATAACCTGCCCCTCTCCGGCTTTTAGAGAATAGACTTCAAGATCATCCAAGCCCTCTACGCGCTCATAAAGCTTTTTAATCACATCATTGCGCGTGGCAATACTGGCCAGGACATCTCTATACCCTTCTTTCAGTGTATAGACCCCCGGAGGGTTCTCGACCGCCATGCCGCTTGAGGCCAGATAGCGCAACCGCCCTTTCAGGACAGACTCATAATGCGCCGATTTACCGAAATTATTGTCTTTGCGGACATCGACCACCTGATCTTCGCCAACCTGCTTTTCAATAAAGCGGTCTAAAGAAGTGACCCGCAGCGCGTCCACTTCCTTCTCCAATCCTTTTTGAATGTCTTCGATTGAGCGCTCGCCCAATAACTCGGTTGCAATCTCTTGCGCTCTTGCGCGAATGCCAAATGCGATATAATCGCGAGCCATCACCAGATCCTCACCGCGCGCATCTTTGCCCCGAATGATCACATGCGCATGAACATCATCAGTATCATAATGAACAGCCGCCACCCATGAGAGTTTGGTCTTGAGATCCCCTTGGGCACGCTTCATCACTTCCCGAACATAGCCTCTAAAATCTTCGATCTCATTGCCCCGCTCCGGCGAGATGATCATCCGAAAATGGTGACGATCATTTTTGCATAACTCGAAAAAATCTTGACGCTCCAATCCCTCGTTTTTAGCATCAAACAGGATGGCTTTTTCAGCATCCTCACCTGCCCTGTTTCGGCTAATGTAATGGATGTGATGATAGAGATTTTGGCCGCCGGAATTTGCGCCCGATCCAACCCCCTTAGTCTTGTTCTTCACCGGATTGATTTTCACAACAACGCGCTGCGCCGATGCCAAACCTGCAAATGAATTGCCGCGCATCAGTCCCGATCTGCGTTTGATTTTTTTCGGTCCTGACTTTACCTCACCATGACGATTGAGCTTTTTAAAGAACGCTTTTCTGGGGCTATCTCTGGTCACGATCAATGGCCGGGAAACGCCATCGCTCCCCGTAAAATTCTCAGCCCTGATCCGATCTAAAAACATCAATTCTTCTTTTCTCATTCACGTGAAAAACGCAATTTTACACCCTCCTAATATACAATTTATTTTACCTTATTACAAGACTTATAAACGTGTAAATTACACAATAATAACAATAAGTTCGTATAAATATAATTTATATCTTTTATCTTGTATTAATCTAATATCTACCAAACGCACTTCACTGTCACATTTTATACTGCCCTATCCGCTCTCTACATGCCCTATCTACTGGTCTGCATAGTGGTTGATTCAAAGCACAAAAATCGCCCTCATCATTTCCGATAAGAGCGCATTTCGAACAAGAAAAAGCCCCTCTTTGCGAGGGGCTAAAGTGAGTTAGTTTTGGCGTGACCAGATCAAAATATACTGGTCGTCTTTTTGAACCAGATTGGCGTAAATCGGATTTGGGAATTCCGGCGCATCAATCTGAACGGAAATGTAGGGATTTTGATTATCGCTAATCTTATTCCACCCTGCACCTGCTTCGAAGCTTCCGATTTTGGCTCTGAAATCAGGCTTGTTATCATTCGCTTCAGCATCACCGATAGGCTGTAATTTGAGATGAAGATTCAAGGTTGCTGTTTTCAGTTTTCCTTCAAAACTTCCATTCTCTTGTTTTTTCATATTTGCTATAATTGACATTGTATTTTCCTTTTCTTGATTATCACCAAAGCAACACCATATTGCCCTTTTACGATGGCATAAAATTCACTGGCCGGCTTCGACGCGTCACAGAATAAATTTGCTCCCGCGAGGAATTTGAGCGAACGCGAAAAGGGGAAATTTATTCTTGAAGCATAGGCGAAGGCAGGTCAGTTAAATTGCCCAATCTTGAAAGGCATAAGGCTGTTTGGTCGATAATTTCCAAAAAAAGGAAATCGTCAGCATTATTGCAACACTGTAAATCTAGGTTTTGAGTTGAGAGGTAAAATCCATGCTACCATGTAATATAGCAATTAAATAAACAGTTCGGTCTTCGATACGATAAATCAGGCTGTGTTCGCCAATTTTGTAAGCGCGATAGATCTGTGGAATATCAGGGCGCATATGACCATATAATTTCGGGTTTTCTTCGAGTTTTCGTAAAGCTTCTTTCAGCATCCCTGTATAAATCCAGACCTGCTTTTCACCATAGGTCTTGAGCGTGTATCGCTGAATAGATTTGAAATCTTTTTCTGCGCGCGCGGAAAATTGAATTTGGTAGTTTTCAGACATCTTCTTTTAAAACGTCCTCTGTCATACTATCCAGCATCTTGGGCGAATATTTTTTCGTGCGACCGGCTTGAATATCGGCTTCTCCTTCCAAAATAGCGCTATGAATAAAAGCCATTTGTTTTGAAGGTGTTTCATTATTCATGTGAAGGCGTAAAGCATCCTTAACCACTTCGGCATAAGTGCTGTATAATCCTGATCCAATTAAACCTTTGACGTAAGATTCATACGGATCACCTAAATCAATATTGGGCATTTTTACCTCCATAAAACAGTTTTAAAGCATAAATAATACAATAATTGTATCATATATGCATAATTTTTCCAGTTTTTTCGGGTGTGTCCTTATAAACATCGTTCCAGTCCTGCCCTTCTAGGCATGGCCTGTGCGTTTCACACAATCCGTTAAAGCTCGATAACTCGATGGCTTCACGGATGCGCTTTTCAAACTTTTCGCCGCCTTGGTCATGGTCGGGAATAATGATAATGTGTTCCAGAGCTTCAAAATCGCAGATGAAAGCCGTAATAATTTCTCCCTGCTCTGGCGATAACCCACCCCCTGTAGCAGCATAGACAGCTTTTTCCCTATGATATAGCGCATGGTAACTCAATGCATCTATCACGGCTTCTGCCAAAATCAGTGTATTGTCATCCTTGAAAACATATGAGCGCCAAAGAGTTTTTTCGCTTCCCCTGACAAAAAGTGCTTTATCGTGGTTTTTCAATTCAAGCCCGCAAACCTGACCATCCTTAAAATGCGGAAATGCGGCGTTCTGATAGCGGTCTGTAAAAACGCGCCCTGCAAACCGTCTTTCTGTCAAAAGGGCATCTGTAAGCCCTCTGCTGGCCAAATAACGGTGTTTATTGACGGGTTTTAAGGCTTTAAAAATTCCAGCAATACGTGCGGGGTCATATTCTTGAGGGGCAACCTCTCGCACATAGCTTTTTGCATGAGGCAGTGAGACGCCGCCGCCAATCCAGTTTTGCAGGTCGCGCCCAATTTCGCCAATGCTTTTATGAGTGCGCTTCTCGGCAAAGTCGATAATAGTGCCGTTGTCGCTATCGTCTGTGACCGAAAAATAAACCCAAAGATTGCCACGCCTTGAAATTATAACTTTATCGCTGTCTTTTCGCATGGCTATGGATGAGCGTGTGCTTTTCTTACGGTCTATCTCATAGCCTAGATGCGCGGCATACTGGGTCAAGTTTATCTCTGTTTTGAATTTTGAATAATCAAGCTGTGTCATATCCTGCCCTCCCCTTAATATTCTGTGGGGAGCAACAAGACATTATTCACACAATAGAACTTGATGCTGGTAAGCGGAAAATCAGTGTAGAGAATGCTCTCAGAATACAGCTCGTTATAATTGCCATCTGTGCAAATAAGCCTGGCGCCATGCCCTTCTGCATTCTTATTCAGCTCCCAACTACAAAAATCCTCACCTGATAATTTTGGGACACTGGCATGACAGGCAAAAATTTTATCCAAAAGCCAATAGGCTTCACCATGTTCTGCAACATATTGCACGCCTTCAGTATAAAGATAGGTTCTAAAAGCGGGGTGTCTGTACCAGACTTCTGTGCCGTAAAAATTGGCTAAATCCTGCTCGCGCAGCTTGTTGCGTTGGTTGCCGTTAAGTGATTGTGTTTGTTGGTCTGTCATAGCGAACTCCTTTTCCTTTTAAATTGCGCCTCGAAACATACTTTTTTCGAGGCGACAGGAATCTGTCGCTTGAAGCGGGAGGAGATTGTCATGACCCGGCCTTGCTGGAGGGGGATCACCCACCTTGCACAAGTCGAAGACGCGGAAAGGTGGGGATACCGGCAAGGCAGCCGAAGGTGAGCGTCAGCGAAGGTCTTGATAATCGGGCCGAAGCGGCCTCTTTAAATACAAATGACCATTCCTATCAGGAATGGCCTTGCCATGATCGCGTTAGGGATCGTTACCCGTATGGGCCGAAACTCGGGCAACCGAGGTTCGGTGAACTTAGCAGCCCGAAGTGGCCTCGGCCGCTTGGGGCTGGTTAGTGAATAGAGCCTGACCTTGGGCTTGTCAAAGCACAAGGGAACGCCCTGACCCTAGCGGGTCTTACGGGCATCTACCAGATCGGCTTCATCAATTTCAAAGCCCAAAGCTTTTAAACCGCGCATTACGATAACACCTTGGGGTTCCCTACTCTCTTTGGTCGCATCCCATAGAAGATCCCAAACATATTCCGGCATGGATAAAGAGGATTTCTTGCGCTTCTTGGTCGCATCCTTCTTTTTTTCCACTTTCAGGCTTGGATAATCCTTTGCCCCTTCTGATAAGCGCTTTTTCAGCTCGTCCGCGTTACGGTTTTCCGTGCCGACATTCGGAAGATTCTTTAAACTTGGTTTTGCCATGATAGTCCCTTTCATAAATGATTAAATAGAGAAGTACAGAAGTAAAGACTTCTCTACTTATGCCGCTTGTTTTTGCAGCTTGGCTTCCTCTTTCAAAACTTTATCGATTTCCTTGCCCAGATTTGCAAAGTCTTCAGCAGCAGGACTTTTAGGTTCTGTGCGCATGACGGTAGTACCGTAGAAACGCGCCTGTTTATGGGCTTCGCGTTGTCCGATAGTCGTGCGGAAGATTTTGATATTATTGATTTCCTCAAACTGCTTGGCGGCGTGTTCCAAAACAATCGTGCCTTTGCGTGTTTGAGACAACAGGACGCGGTATTTAATATCGCGCTTGGCAAGCTTCCCTGCACTTTTAACAGCCTCGATTGTATTGATAGCTTCATCAATATCATCTTCGGAAGGCTGCGCAGGAACAATTACCAGATCGGCAATACCGGCCGCATATAAAAGCGCCCTACTCCGCACACCGGCTACATCAATCAAAACAATGTCGTGTTCCTGCGCGGCCGCTTCCGCAGCATCGATAATCTGCTCTTCATCCTCTAAGGTTTGCAAGCTTACCCCTGCAAAAGCGTCATCGAAGGCTTTCTTATTGTACCATTTGGAAAGATTTTTGTTCGGGTCAGAGTCGAGCATGGCGACTTTCTTACCCTTTAAAGCCCAATAATCGGCGAGGTTGGCAACAGTATTGGTTTTGCCAGGGCCGCCTTTTGAGCTGGATATAGCGATAATATATGACATTTTTAGCTCCTTGAACAAAGGTGTGAAGTAGTGACTTATTCTTGACGGTAAGTCGGCAGGTGTTCTCGTGAAGAGTTAATGACTTACCATTTAGAGTATATAGTGACTTACCATCTTCGTAAAGTACCTTTCTGATGATTTAGAGAAGTAAGGTCTTACCGTCTTAGTGAAATACCAACAAGTGTAAGTAGGGTTTTACCGTTGTGTTATTTTCGCTAAATCTTTACTTCCGTACTTACTCTTTTATATATGCAGAGGTAAAGAAAATCCTACTTACTCCTTTTCACGCCTTATGCCGAATTTGCAATGACAGTATAAAACTCTCCAGTAGGCGCGTCATGGTGATAAAGCGTATAATCCAAAGACTTTTTGGAAGGGGTGTAAACGCCTCGAAACGTCCATTCCGATGTTTTAGGGAAGGCTTTTTCAATATAGGATTCTGCACTATCTGCTTTTATCTCCGCATGGCCTGATAATCGTCTCCAGCCCATATTCCGGCCTTCTACATAGAAAAAGCCTTCGGGCGAAATATCGTCAAGAATGGTTTTAAGCTGTTCCTTAAAATCTTCGAATTCCCATTCTATGACTTGCGTATCCGATATTGCCATAGAGAAGGCTTCGTCTTCCGTCTCGGCTATCTCGGCGGCTAAAAATTCAGCCGCGTAGGCATTAGCAATCTCAGTTTCATCCCATGTAAGTGTTTGTGCTTGTTGCATAGTGTATTCCTTTTTTTAAAAATTGAGAGTAGGGGGCTTAGACAAGATATTGGCCATTCGGGGCATTCAGCGCGGCGGGTATGAATTCCCACCAAGCGCAATAGCCTGCGCTGTTCAGAACATCCACTTGATGCTTACAGTCTTCGCAGTTGTTCCAAATGGAATGCGTTTTTTCGCCTGATTGCGTGTCAATGAATACGAGATAAGTCATAATTTGCTCCTCATTAAAGGGGCAGGGGGCTTTCCCCTGCCTTTTATCTTGGGTTAATCTTGATTGGTGAAAGAAAAGAGATAATCAGCGGCTTTTTGTGCCTGTGAGCTGGCCGAAAAGATAAACTTCTTGTCGTCCTTCAAGGCTTTCAGCCAGTTTTGTATATAAATGGCGTGGTCTTCTCTGGGGCTTGACTCTACGCCTGTAGATGCACAAAGCATGGCGGCGCCAAGTTCTGCGACCAATTCCTCGAAAGCATAGTCTTTTGAAGCAAATCTATGCTTCTGCTCACGGTTCAGGCGTTTTTCCGCGCCTGTCCAGTGAACAAGCTCGTGAAATGCAGTGCTGTAGTAATTCTGCGTAGCTGTAGAGCCGCAGGTATGTCTGAAAAATTCAGGGCTTGGTAGATTGATATAATCATCCATGACGCTGTAATATGCGCGGCGCTCATCAAAGCGAATATCTGCGCCTGAAGCGTCAATGAGCTGGTCTGCCGCAGAAATAGCCTGTATATCATTCGGCTCAAAATCATCTTGGGGCAGGGTATATCCATCAACCTGATCGGCATTAAAGACAGTTGAATATTTGGCAAACATAATTTGCTCGCGCTGTTCATTGTCTTCGGTTGGCTCGACTTCTATGGATTTCCAAAAAACAATCTGGCGGCCTTTCTCGCCCTTTTTTACCTGTGCGCCCATATCCTGCCATTGTTTATAAGTTGCCCATGTTCCGCTTGAATAGGCGCTTTTCATCTGGTGCGCCCATAGCAAAGGCACATTGATACCGTGATAATAGTTTCCTGTGCGGGCGTTCTGGGGAACACCTCCACAACCATGCCAAGGCAATTCAAAGTCACCTGATAAACCTTGCTCCAAGGCTTCAATGATTGTGTCAGTAACGGATTGGTAAATATCGGTGCGTTTCATCTTCTTTTCTCCTTAAAATGTGTGTTGCACTTCTTTCCTAGAAGTGCCGTGAAACGGCTTAAGAAGCGGCTGGAGCAGTCACGACCCACAAAAACGGAGGGGGATCACCCGCCTTGCACAAGTCGAAGACGCGGAAAGGCGGGGATACCGTTTTTGTGCGCTTTAGCGGCCCGAAGGGAGGTCTTGACGGATACAGCCAAGATCAAAAAAGACGGCCATGCTGCCTGTAAAAGGCAAGCGTGGCCGGCGTCCAAGAAGCGTCGAAAGACTCCATAGACAAGCTGTTGCAACGCTCCAGATAGGCGGGTATTCCTGCGAATGTCAGTTGCAAAAAGCACATTTGATAAGCAAGCTGGCTAATGTCCTGTGCGCTCACGATTAGATGGGAGGAGGGGTCATAGCCCATTTCTTTTATGATGCTCGCGGCGGCTAATATCATCCCGCCTGCGCCCGATGCAGGCTCATTCAGGGTAATAAAGCCTTTTTCTTTGATGGCAGTCTCTGCGCCTTGTAATCCAATCATTGCCATCATTCTCGACACGGGCATTGGTGTGAAAAACTGTCCTGTTTTGGCATCGAGCGCATTTAATTCGGCGGCGGCCTGTCCGAGAAAGTCCTGTCCATCTTGCACACCGCGCCAGACCATAGCCATTAGGCGGGGATATGCCCTAACCGTGTCTTTGTCATGGTATGTTTGAACGATATTCATATAACGCTCTTCCAGTGCTTCCGCGCGGTCGGGTGCAGCCGTCAGCTTTGCATAGGCGCAAAAAGCCAGTTCACAAAAATCCCTGAATTTCTCTGAGGCTGATTTGGAACGGTCTAGATTGAATAATTCTTTGGTAAATTCGTCAATACTCATGGGGATATCCTTAAAAAAAGAAAGCCGCCCGAATTATCGGGCGGCAAGTTCGGAGAAATTAGGCGGCTTCTTTGAAGTTCTCGGCACTATCTTCTTCGATAGTATCCAGCTCATCCTGTTTGGCATCAGGGTCAATCGCAGGGAAAGCCATAGCTTCTGGAATCCAGAACGTTGCTTTCAACTCGTCTTCATTCGGGCTTTCAAGAGTAAGGACATGCTGAAAATGCTTGCTCATAGAGGTAACAAGCTCTTTTTTCTTATATCCTGCAACATTGCCGAATTTCTGAAAGCACCCTGCATCGGTAACAATCTGCTGTAATTGCACCTTGTTACGGCGTTTCAAAAAGGCTTCATCTGGTCGCCAGTAATTCCGCATATCAACACGCAAATCCTGAGCAACCTGATTGAAGATACTGCCCTCATAGGTATCAAGCTGTTCACAGAATAATTGCCCGAATTCCAAGGCATCCAGTGTCACCAAAAGGCTTTCTAAAACATCATCCGATAAGTCTTTGACAGCTTTATAGGCATCTTCTAGGTCATAGTTGAAAAGATAACCCAAATCGCGCCATGTAGCGTCTTCGGAGTCATGGCCGAAATGCGCCAATAAAGCCTTTGCCTGTTCATTGATAATTGCGAGGGCAGGGGAGGTTGTCTCTTCCTGCTCGAAATAGGACAGACAATCATGGTTTTTGAAGCGATATAGCTTGTTTACGACAGCAAGCTGTTTCGCAACCCTTGGGTTTTCAATCAAAGCCGATTGAACCGCGATACTTTTATGCATGGCCATATAACGGCGTAGCGGAGTAGGGTAGGTGGCTTTAGGCTTCACTTTAAGGCTATTTGCTGTATCTTCATCAGCCTTGGTTTTGATAAGCCCTTCATGGACTTCAATAGCACCGCTTGCCGATAACGAGACAATAACGCCTCCTGTCTCACCTTCTTCGGCGCGGCCATACTGCCAAGCACTGAAATAGCCCTCAACAAATTCCACCCAATCGGCCTTCTCACGATAGGATTCTGCCAGTTCTTCTGCCGCTTGCTTTTGCAGTTCAAAGAATTGCTCTGCATCATTGAAATAGGTGTTATCGTCCTCACCTAAAAGGTCGGTTGTATAGTCACCTGTGTAAAGCTCACGCTCAAAAATAGCCATTGATAGGGTCGGAAGATCGCCCAAAATACGGTCTTTGATATCCTCGGCATCCCAATAACCTGATTTTGCCATGTTGAGACAGCGTTCCTGTTCCTCAAAAGTCCCAATACTCAAGGCTTCTGCCTGCGAGAGAGTAATTTCACCTGTCTCAAGACATTCTTTGACGGTCTCACTTAACTGCATGAGAACAAGGCGGCGTCTGACAGTGTGTGCGCTAAGACCAGTTTGCGCGACAATATCATCGAGTTTTTCGCCATCCTGAACCAATTTGGTAAGGGCTTGAGCTTCTTCCAATGGTGTCAAATCTTGCCTCTGGATATTTTCCATTGTGGCAATTCGCAAAGCTGTATCGGCATCGAGGTCGTCTTTAATTTCAACCGTAACCTCGTAATCTTTGGGAAAATCACCATTCTCAACCAAATGGCTTATAGCCCGAAAACGGCGTTCACCGCAGATAATAGGGTGTAGTTTCTTTTTGCCTTTGGCTTTTCCGACTATCAGATTTTGAAGCAACCCGTCCGTTTTAATGGATTGAGCCAAGCCCAGAATTGAGTCCTCATCGAAGGCTTTGCGAGGGTTAGCATCCGAAACCTGAATTTTCGTGATTGGTAGTTTTGTGTAAGTCATAGTTTTTTCCTTTCGCTGATTTAGTTAAAAGTGCGTGTTGCACTTCTTTCCTATGAGCCGCATAGCGGCACAAAAGCGGGGGAGATTTAACCATGATCCGGACTTGCCGGAGGGGGATCACCCGCCTTGCACAAGGCGAAGCCGCGGAAAGGTGGGGATACCGGCAAGTCAGCCGAAGGTGAGCGTCAGCGAAGGTCTTGTTAAATCGGCCCGAAGGGGGCTAATTAAAACCTATCAAAACCCTTGTTATACATAGATTATTAACTAATTGAATGTAAGATTAATATATATTATTATCTTACATATTGAGGTGATAAAAATGCTATCTACAGCGCAAAAAATTATGAACAGAATTAAGCGGAAAGGCCGTGGATGGGTCTTTACGCCGCAGGATTTTGTCGATTTAGCATCACGCAGTAATGTGGATGTGATTTTATACCGTCTTGTTCAGGACGGTGATATTCGCCGTATTCAGCGTGGACTATATGATTACCCCAAACTGGATGCAGATATCGGTGTCATGGCACCGAGCGTCAAAGGGGTCGCACAGGCCGTTGCAAGAAAAACAGGAGATCGTATTGCACAGTCAGGAGCCACAGCGGCAAACCTACTTGGGCTGACAACCCAAGTTCCAGGAAAGGTGGTTTACACAACAACAGGCAAGCCAAAAACAATTCCTGTCAAAAATAAGCAAATCAGGCTGGTGTCATCCCCAATACCGGACACTCTGCTAGACTGGAATTCTCCCGTGAGCGTGACTTTACAGGCTCTTCATAATTTAGGGGAAAAGCACGTCACAAGGGATCATATACAAAAATGCGCCCGGCATTTAACAGACAGTGATAAGAGCCAGATACGCAAGAATCTGCGATATATTAAAAGCGCGTGGCTTGCGGAGATTGCCCGACAACTTTCCGCGTAAAATTAACTTACAGGTTATTTTTTCAAACGTTTTATTAATTTCTAGGTTAATTTAAAGCCAAAGATTGCTCACAGGCACTGCCCATAGATTTTGGCCGAACGGAACAACATCACGGCCGCGATACAAGACTATTCCGCATATGAAATCATGACCTGCTAAACGCTGAAGCTCTTCCAGACCTTTAAAATCAGCTTTTGAGACGCTATCCCGCTGCTTAACCTCGATTGCAGCTAATTGCCCGTTAGATTTTTCCAAGACAAAATCAACTTCCTTATTATCACTGGTTCTGAAATGGTATAAATCCATCTTCTCATTTTGAAATGTCATAAGCTTGAGAAGTTCGGTCGCAACAAAGTTCTCAAGAACATGCCCAAAAAGCTCCGGTCTGTTTTGTTCAAGATCGCTCAGCTCATACTGCATGAGATGGCATAAGAGCAAAGTATCGCTCATATAACCTTTTGGGGATTTGACAAGACGTTTTCCAATATTGCGCGACCAGGGCGCCAGCTCGAAAGTCAGGAACAGCATTTTAAGCAAGGTTTTGTAATTCCGGGACGTCACAGGATTTAAACCGGCATCCCTTGCGATATCCGCATCATTCACCAAACCGCCGGCGCGATTAGCCAAAATCCGAAGCAAATTAGGCAGCGTGCTTAATTTTTCAATTTCAGCAAGAGCGCGGACATCTCGTTGTAAAATAGTGGTCAGATAACCATCAAACCAGGTTGTGCGCTCAAGTTTTTCTGAACCTGAAATTTCCGGATAGGTCGCTAGGCGTATAACCTCGGCCAGTTTATATTTGGCAGAATCTGGCTCAAATTCTTTGTTAAAGAGCCTTTCGATAAAATTACCGTCGCCGGCCAAGGCTTCTGAAGCGGCCAACGGATAGAGCGTTAAAACGCTCATGCGACCAACCAAAGGATCTGATAATTTCGGCAAGGCCATAATATTGGCTGACCCTGTGAGTAGAAAACGCCCTTTGAGTTTTGGTTGTTCCAGTCTCAATTCATCCACGACAACCTTTAAGGCTCTGAAAATCTCCGGAACAAGCTGAACTTCATCAATGATTAAGGCACCTTTACGCTCTTTCAAATAGCTCTCAGGAGAGTTGGCGGCGGCAGCCATTTGTGTTGTACTATCAAAAGTCACATATTCGGCTGGGTAATCTTTCTTGGCAATGGATTGTACCAATGTGCTCTTGCCAGCCTGTCGCGGACCATTTAAAAACACGACAGGGCTGACATTTAATGCCTTTAGAAGTCTATGTCGTGCGTGTCTTTTGATATGTGACATTGAAAATTTAAATCCTGTAGTTATAAATCCATCTTTTATAAATTATAAAACAAACTTTTATATTTGCAAAATGTTTTATTATTTCTGTAACAACGATTGATCTGGATGTCTTTAGCGTACATTGACACGGTTTTTTAAGCTGAACAGAGCGAGAAACACCATTTCTCACCGTTTATTTTGCTTCCTCCATTGATAAGGCTCTGTGAACGTACCTTTCCAGATACCTTTCTGTGCTGATTTTGCGGCGCTTTCCTCGGATTTGTAGAATCCATCACTGAAATAGGTATAGTCAATGGCATGGCCGGCACTGACGATTTCACTGCCTAAATCGGCTTCACCCAGAGAGCATTTTGCTACAATTCGGCTTTCTCGCTTGGCCGCAGGCATAATGTCGCATGAGACAGCGCGAGATACTGCCAAATTCTCAAAAAATTGACGCGCCTGCTTGCCGCAAGGATATGCCTTGCCAGTCGCATCACGGCAATTTTGATAGTATTCCGGCGCATCAATACCCCAAAGCCTGACTTTTCGGCCATGTATTATGAAGCTGTCACCATCCGTAAAATGATTGATAACGCCGGTAAGATGATTTTGCGCCTGTCCGTTATGCGCGGCAAATGCCAAGGCGAAGATAATCAGGGCACAAACTGAGAGTAGGGGGATGATTTTACGCATCTTTACTTTCCTCGCTCCGCTTTAATAGTCCAAAAATCGAGCCTTGTAAATTTAACTCGCCTTTCTGCGCGCGAACCGTCATTTCTCGTAAATAACCGCCGGGGCTGCGGACAGGATTGGACGGATCTTGCATCTTTTGATCAATAATCATGATACAGATTGTAGCACCAGTGCGGCCCAGAGTAGAACAAGCCTCCCACCACGCAGATTTATGGATGCCTAACGTCGGAAGAAGTCCGTGTGCAGCATCGGTTAGATCTTGCCAGGACAATGGCCGCTCATGCAGGGGTATCCGTTCTTTAAAACGATCAGAACAAGCATTGAGCACCTGCTTCCACGTAATATTACTGATTGTTTCAGCTATTTTGTTGGATTCAGCTTCTTGTTCTTTAGCGATCCCTCCACTTGCTGTATGTTTGTTATTGGTCTCTGAAGAAGCCGCTACGCCTTCCTGAAGGCTAATACCGGAACGGTTACAGTAATCTAATTTATTAGATGTTTGAAGGTTTGTACATTGTATGTGGGGGAAGTCAGTTTCGTCCGTGGCGGACGTATCACAAGAAAAAGAAGACTTATCCTCAGCTTGAGCAACCCCTTCCAAACTCTGATTAAGAGCCTCATATAATGCTTTATGCTCAGCAAGGAGCTTATCCAGATCGCTTTGAGAATGATATGTCCGGATAGAGTAAGACACTTTTTCGTATTCATGCGTTATATGGAGAAGCATCTCATCCAGCTCATCATAATGACCAGCCTCTGCAATCAAGGCTCTTATACGTGCTCTATAGGCTGAAATTTTACGCTTTGTATCATTCCATTTGGCTTTAGCAGCTTGCTTGGCAGCGACTTTTGCTTCCAGTGCAGGCATTAAAGAGGCAAGGGGTGACAAATCAACACCGAAAGCATATTTAATTTCTCGTGTCTCACGATCTCTCATGCCGTAGCGTTTAAAATTACCGGAATCTTGCCAAGTCAGTGCGCCGAGGGCATGAAGAGCTTTCTCACGGTTTCTCACCTGTCTTTCAGATATATCAAGATCCAGGGCAGTCGTAGTGACGCTCTGGTAATTGATAGGCTGGGAGCCTTCTTGCCAGTCTGCTTCATCTGTACGGATCACGTAATACTCTAGAAGCTCGACCAATTCAGCAGAAAACCCTGCATCCTTGCCTGCCATCTTAACAAGTTTAAGGGCTTTGAAGCGATCAACATCCTCTTCAAGGCCTATATATTCATCCAAATCCTGTAAGCCTGCCCGAAATTTGGGTGAGCTTACCCGTCCGCCAAATGCACTTGGCGAATTAATATCTAATATCTGCATGTTTCATTTAAGCCATTAGAAACCCCTGAAACTAGGCCGCAAAAAAGGGTCGCGAAAAAACACTTTTTTCACTTGCGTCCTGATTCGTTCAGCGGTATATTGAGAGTACGAAATAAGAATATATCGCTGATTTATTTAGCTAGACCGCTGCGCCAACAGCGGTTTTTGCTTATCTGGGTTCTAAATTAAGCTTTCTCCTTTCTAATTATTGGTTCAACGGTTAAAATTGCCCTGGTATTGACGGCTTGCACCGCCTAGGGCGGGGACATAGCTGCAATCTCCGGATGGAAATTGCGGTGCTAGAAACCCAAAATCATTAACTGATTCTGAATCTCTTATAAAAAATCTATCATACTGTCTCATTATCCACAACGTAACATTCTCATTAGACAAGATAAGACAGGCTGCAATTTTAATTAAATTCTTCTGTAGGCATTGATAGAAGGCGATTTTAGAAATGTAATAAAAATTGAGACACTTCTGGAACTCTCTTACACACAGTCTCATGTGGATAAGTAAGACAGTTCTGGACACTCTGATTTGACTCACAATGCGAATCTGATTTTTGGTAATAGGGATTTTTTTCTTAAAAAATTTCTTTATACTGTGAGAAAGTAATACAAATGTCGCAGAGATGTCTCATGCGACGAGGTGAGAAAATGAGTACAAATAAAGTATCTGTTTCCAAAGCAGCTAAAATGGTTGGCGTTTCCCGCGCCACTTTCTATCGTCACATCGACGAGAAATCCATATCAACCGAGCAAGACGATAAGGGAAATAAGATCATAGATGTGGCCGAGCTGGTTCGCGTCTATGGTGATCAACTCAAAACTCTGGAAGAAGTTGAGAAGGCCGAGAAAGCCAAAAAGAAAAAAGGTGAGACAAATCAAGACAGTGATAATGTCTCAACAGAATTGGAGTTGATGCGCGAAAAACTCAAAAGTTTTGAGACAGAGCGAGAAAGAGAACGCAAACAGCTCTCTGATCAGATTGGAGACCTCCGCTCTCGTCTTGAAAAAACAGAAGAGCAGCGCATAAAAGCCGAAGAACAAAAAGACCGGCTGACGCTCATGCTCACCGACCAGCGATCTGAGAAAGACAAGATCGAGGAAAAAGAAAAATCACATGAGAAGAAATTCAGCGATCTCGAAACAGTTATCAATGAATTAAAAAGCCAGCAGGAAAAGCTTTTAAATAATGAAAAGAGGGGCTTCTTTGCTCGACTATTCGGAACGTAAAATAATTATCCACATTTTCAGTGGATGAAATCGGGCATAACTTAAATCATTCTGCAAAATCAATACTGCTCTAAATCCCTCCGTATTGTTAGCTTATATGAAAGATCGAGTATTGTGCTCTTCTTAAAAATGACTTATTTTCTCATTTATGTTTTTTCTGAATCATGGGGAAATAATGTGAATACCGACATTTTTACAGTCAAAGAACTTTCAGAGTATCTCAAGCTGAATGAGAAAACGGCCTATCGCCTAGCGGCCAAAGGTGAAATACCAGGCTTTAAAGTTGGTGGGAGCTGGCGCTTTAGAAAAAGTGAAATCGATACGTGGATTGAAGAACAGGCAAAATGCAAAAAGTAGAGGGTGCAAAAAAATACAATCTTTCTTTTACTGCTGGAGCCATTCTCCACGCGGAAAGCGTATCAGTCATTAAATATTATCTTCAATCAAATGATTGGTCTAAGGTAAAAGAGGCTGTCAGCAGCGCTAATATATTGGCCGTCCGCACACAAAGTAGTGGTAAAAGGCTTATTAGAGAAATAGAGCTAAGACTATCTTGGGTGGATGATTCCGATCTAGAATTAATTAGAGATTTGGTATCCTCCGCAGAACAAAAACAAGCTCTGTGGCTTTGCATTTGTAAAACTTATCAATTTATTGCTGATTTTATGCGGGAGATTGTGAGCGACAAAATTCATGCTTTGGACTACTCCATAACTTATGACGACTATGATCGCTTCTATAATGCAAAATCTCAGTGGAATGAGGAATTAGACAAATTATCTCCGAGCACACAGAAGAAGATCAGACAGGTCTTGTTTAGAATGCTCAAAGAGATGGACATACTTTCAGATCAGAATTCAATTCAGATGCACAATCAGGTCGGAAGTAAAATTGTATATTTATCTAAAAAATATGGCGTGAATATTAAAGAAATTTTGCCTGCCTACGATTTTCAGGAGGCGCAGTCATATGCATAACCCACTCGAACATCTTACAGCGGTGCTTTCCAGCAGAAAATTCTTAAATAAACAAGGTCTAGGAAATGAATTGCCTTTTTTCATTTTTCCTTACGATCCTAAAGATGAACTTGAAATAAAAGTAATGTTGCCTCGCTTAATCAAAAAGCTCAGCGAGACCACCATAAATGCCCTCCAAATTGATCTCTATGAGCTATCAATCGAAATCATCAAAAAAAGAGGGATATGGGAAAATCTACTAAATAACGAAGGTGGAATTTCAAAAGCCGAATTAAAAGAGCTTCTGCAGGGAGTTCTGGATACAGAAAACCATTTAATTCCGGCAATCAAAGAAAAAATGGACCAATCCCAATTTGATATTCTTTTAATCACAGGAATAGGCGAGGTTTTTCCATACATCCGCTCACATAATGTTTTGAATAACTTACAGAGCACCGCAAAAGAACAGCCCACGGTCATGTTCTTTCCGGGGAGATACGAGCATTCTCTTGAAGATGGCGCGTCTCTACAGTTGTTTGGGCGCCTGCAAGACGACAAGTATTACAGAGCATTTAATATATATCACTATGAAGTATAAAAGGGTCGGAAACACATGAAACTACAAGACATCTATACCAAGCCCATCGACCGCTCAATTGAGGGGGTCATTAAAGCCGATGATGCGTCAGCTTTGCGTTTAGAGGTAGAAGAATATGTTCTTACAAATGAAGTCGCGCAAAGACTTAGCAGCTTTCTGGATGCATATAACAACTACAGCAATGCTAATGGCGTTTGGATATCTGGCTTTTTTGGATCCGGAAAATCCCACCTTCTCAAAATCCTTTCCATTCTTCTAGAGAACAAAGAAATTGATGGTATGAAAGCTCTGGATGTTTTCATAGCCAAATGTCAGGACGAATTTCTGAAAGCAGAAATCCAAAAGGCAGCTACTCTGCCCTCGCAAAGCATTTTATTTAACATCGACCAAAAAGCCGATGTTATCAGTAAAACGGAAATTGATGCTTTGCTCTCTGTTTTTGTAAAAGTATTTGATGAAATGTGTGGATATTACGGCAAACAAGGCCATATTGCACAATTTGAAAGAGATCTTGATCAGCGTAAGCAATATAAAACTTTTAAGGATGCATTTAAAACGCATTCGGGCAAAGAATGGGAAACAGGGCGAGAACAAGCCATTTTAGAAAGCTCAAATATCGCAAAAGCCTATGCTGACGTAATGGGCGGGGATACAGGAGACTATAAAGACATCCTCGGAAAATACAGATCTGAATATAAGGTTTCTATTGAGGATTTTGCCGATCAGGTTTGGAACTATATTCAAACAAAAGAAAAAAATTTCCGCCTTAATTTTTTCGTTGATGAGGTCGGCCAGTATATTGCGGATAACATTAAACTAATGACAAACCTGCAAACCATCGCAGAGAGCCTTGCTACAAAATGTCGCGGGCAAGCTTGGGTGATAGTCACAGCACAGGAAGACATGAGCAATGTCATTGGTGAAATGGATGGGCAGCAAGGCAATGACTTTTCTAAAATTCAGGCACGCTTCGCCAATAAAATGAAGCTCACAAGTCAAGACGTGGCTGAAGTTATTCAAAGGCGCCTTTTAGATAAGGTACCCAGCGTTACTTCTACATTATCATCAGTCTACGACCAGTATTCTAATGATTTTAGAACGCTGTTTGATTTCGTGGATGGTTCACAAACTTACAGAAATTTCAAAGATAAAGAGCATTTTATCAATTGCTATCCATTTATTCCTTACCAATTCACACTGTTCCAAGCAGCAATTCAAAATTTATCGGGACACAATGCCTTTGAGGGCCGTCATAGTTCTGTTGGCGAACGATCTATGCTTGGCGTTTTCCAACAAGTCGCTATTCAATTGAACCAGAAAGAAATTGGGGCTTTAGCAACATTCGATATGATGTTTGATGGGATCAGCAGTGCACTCAAATCACAAATTCAGAAATCCATACTTAAAGCTGATAAAAACCTGCCTGACGAATATGCCGTTAGCGTTCTTAAAGCACTGTTTCTGGTCAAGTATGTTAAAGAATTCAAGCCTACGCTGACAAACATTTGCATCCTAATGCATGACCGCATAGATCGAGAAACAGCAGATCTAAGGAAAACGGTTGAAGCTGCATTAAACCTTTTGGAGCAACAAACATATATCCGTAGAAATGGCGTTTATTATGAATTCCTGACCGATGAAGAAAAGGACATTGAACAGGAAATCAAAAACACAGATGTAGATCCGGGTGCTGAATCTGAAGAACTTACACGAATAGTCTTTGATGATGTGATCAAAGAAGGCAAAATCAAATATGATCAAAATGGAC